>JBKHAU010000111.1:0-7600 GCA_046542725.1 Opitutales bacterium | reverse complement strand
TCTCAACCAAATGAACGGCTACTACCTCGTGCGGACCGAGCGCGGCGACGAGGGCTACCTCCCGCCGGAGGCATTTGCGCAGATCTGGGAGTGAGCCCGGTCCGAGGGAAGGGCGGGAAAACCACTTCGCCCAAAAGTTCACTCCATCGGGCTCGCAGCTGTCCGAATTAAACTTGCCGGGGATTGACCTGATGAAGTCTAGTCAGCGCTCTCCGGGTCCCGGGGATTTCACCCCCTGGCACCGTCCTCCAAGTCGAGCTTCTCTTTCTCTTCGTGATCGTTCTCCGCAAAGAAGGCATAACCACCATGATGGGGCTGGGCACTTTTGTCGCCCTGTCCCTCTTCTTCCTCTATTGGTCGATCATGAGTGTGGAAGTGTTTGGCTTCCTCAACTACAGCCAGATCAACTTTCCCCTCTTTTACCTGATCATTCTGATCGCTTCGGGGGCGAGTTTTCGCGCCATCGACACGCTCGATTTCACCCAGTCACATCGCCGGTGGCTCTCCGCCATCGCAGTGGCCAATCGCGAACTGGTGGCCTTCGGAGTGCTCCTCTTCGGGGCGATTTTTGCCACCCAGTATGACGCCATCTCCCGCCTGTTCATCGCTTCCTTCCTCGTCGCGGCATGGTTTTTTCTCGTCCTCCTCAATCGCTACCTGCCGGACATGTTTCTCGGCAACGCCTTCAGCGGGGAGAACGAGGCGCGCCTGGCCCTCGTCGGGCGGGCGGTGAGCGTGGAGCGGGTGGAGAGCTGGAGGCGCCAGGCGGAAACCTACGGGGTGCGCGTGGTCGGGCTGGTGAAGTCGGTCGACAGTGACGAGTTTGACGAGCGCAGGCTTCCGGCCGAGCCCTCGGTGCGCGAGCTCGGACGGGTGGAAGATCTCCGAAAGATCATCACCGAGGAGGGCATCACGCACGTCATGCTCATCGACCACCGCTATGGCGACAACTGGGTGCGCCAAGCCGTGGATGAGGCCCAGGAGGCCGGTGCCCGCATCTGGATCTACAACGCGTGGGACTATTTTTTCGATCGGCCACTGATGGCGGACTCCTTCGATGGGCACACCTACTTCACCTTTCACGAGGAACCGCTCGAGGACCCGGTCAACCGCATCCTCAAACGCATCTTCGACATCATCGTCTCACTCGTTGTCGTGATCTTCATCCTGCCGCCGCTCTGCCTCGGTGTCGCGCTGATTCAGCGGGTGCAGTCGCCAGGCCCGCTCTTCTTTCGCCAGCGGCGCCTGGGCCGGCAGCAGAAACCCTTCATGGTCTACAAGTTTCGTTCGATGCATGTCGACGAGGCGCGCATCCACGAGGCCCGTCAGGCAGAGAAGGAAGATCCACGCATCTATCCTTTTGCGCACTTCATGCGCCGCACGAGCATCGACGAGATCCCGCAATTCATCAACGTCCTGCAAGGCGACATGAGCGTGGTCGGTCCGCGTCCTCACCTCGACAAGCACGACGAGCAGTTTGCCCGCATCGTGCAGTTCTACAAGACGCGCAACTACATCAAGCCGGGCATCACGGGGCTCGCCCAGACGCGGGGTTATCGGGGCGAAATCGAGAACCCCGAGCAGATCCGCGAGCGCGTGCGCCTCGATGTGGAGTACATTTCCACCTGGTCGCTTTGGCTCGACTTCTGGCTTGTGCTGAAGACCACGGCACAGGTCTTCAGTCCTCCCGAGGCAGCGCGCTGAGCGGGGCCGGGGGCCGCGTTTTTTCGATTCGCCCCCGGCGGACCGAGGCGCTCTTCTTCCCTCCCGTGACTGTGCCCTTTCCCGCCATGGATCGTCCCAACGCCCTGCGCCGTGGCACCGTGCATGAACTCGCGGGCGGACAATGGCTCGGCTTCTGGCCCGCCGCCCTCGGCCTCGACCTCTACCTGCGCACCCTTCGCGTGCGTTGGCGACCGCCTGAGCGCGAGCTGCTCGAGCATCCGACCGGGCCGCGCCTCATCCTCGCCTGGCACAACCGTTCGCTCATTTTTCCCGCCCTCGTCCGGGGCGTGCCGGCAGGGCGTGTCCGAGTCCTGATCTCGGCCAGCCGGGCGGCGGCCTGGGAAGCCGCCTACTACGCCCACCGCGGGCTCGTTCCCATCCGCGGTTCGACCACGCGGGGCGGCAGTCTGGCCATGCGCGAAGCAATCCGCATCTTTCGCCTCGGGGGGGATGTGGCGCTCTCGCCCGACGGGCCCAGCGGACCGTGCTACGATGTCGCGCCGGGCGCCGCCCGCCTCGCCCGTCGCGAAGGCGTCGAGGTCCTGGCCCTCGGGGCGAACCAGCCGCGAGCCCGGCGTCTGCGCACCTGGGACCGCCACCTCGTGCCCTATCCTTTTCAGTCGCTCGAGGGCCGCATCGCGCGGGTCGAGGCCTCCACCCTCGCCTCCGCGGCCGACGACCGGACCGCGGGCCTGCTTCTCCGCGAGGCCCTGCGCGCAGTCAACGCGCCCTGAACGGGACGTACGAGCACGCTTGCCCAAGCCCGCCGAATCTTCCTCGATAGGCCTTATGCACGGCTCTCCTTCGCTCCGCGCTCTCGCCCGTCTCGGCGTGCGACTGGTGGCGGTCTGGCTCCTCGTCCATGCCCTCTGGAGGCTGCTCGCCAACCTCGCGGAGGCGGTGCCCGAGTTCGACCCCAGCTACCTCGGCTTCTTCGTCCGCACGCAGCTCCTCAGCCCGCTCACCGGCCTCGCCCTCGGGGCCTTCCTCTTCGCCCTGGCGCCTGCTCTGGGGCGCCTTCTCGCAAGAGGCGACGAGTGATTGCGGGGCGGGTCAGGAAGATCGGGCGCAGTCTCGCTTCCGGCCTCTTCCTGGCCGGCGCGTGCCGTCTCGTCGCGATCGACGCCGCCTGGGTGGAAGCGCACGCCGGGCCTCTCGAAACGCTCTTTGCCGCGCTCGATCGACAGGAGTCACACGTGGGAGCCGCGCTCGAGGCCTGGGAAACGGGCGACCGTTTGGAGGCGAGTCGACGGTTGGCGGCGGCCTATCGCCAGCGCCCCGACCCCTTGCCCGGCCTCACCCCGACGCTCACGCCGCTGCCCGGAGGAGCGGAGCGGGCGCGCGCTTTTCTCGCCGGTCGTTACGCTCCGACGGGGCAGCCGGTCGAGCTCGCCCGTGCCCCCGATGGCGGGATCGACTGGGAACAGCGGGGGCCGAACGGCGACAAGGAGTTTGCCTGGATGCTCAACCGCCACCGCTTCATCCCGTCGCTCGTGGCCACCGGACAAGCTTCGGGAGACCCCGCCTTCGCGGCGGCGGCCGACGCCGTCCTGCGTGACTGGATACTCGCCCACCCCTATCCCGATCGCCTGACCTTCTCCCCGGCTTGGCGTGCGCTCGAAGTCGCCCGGCGCCTTCTCGACAGCTGGGGCCCCTCCTTCCATGCCTTTGCCGCCGGCGAGGTGCTGAGCGATGAGACCCTCCTTCTGCTCCTCAGTTCGATCCCGGCGCACGCCGATGCGCTCCATGAGCACGCCTCCGTCTGGGGCGGGAATCATCTCCTCACAGAGAAAATCGCCCTCGTCCTCGCCGGACACCTCTGGCCGGAGTTTCGCGATGCCGGGATGTGGCGGCGGGACGGCCTCGACGCGATCACCCGTGAGACCCTCGCGCAGACCTATCCGGACGGCGCCTACACCGAACTCTCCAACCACTATCAGCGGGTGGTCTGCGTGAACCTGCAGTGGCTCGCCGACCTCCTCGCCCTCGCCGGCGAGCCCGTGCCAACCGTCCTGGCGGAGCGGCTTGCGGCAATGTGGTTCTACTTCGGGGCCGTGATGAAGCCCGACGGAACGGGCCCCCTCAACAATGCCGCGGACCGTGAGTTCAACGCCACTCACCTCGACCGACACCACCCCGCCACCCTCCGCGCACTGGAGCACGCGGCGCCCGTGCAGCTCTTTCCCTGGGCGGGGCATGCGGTCTTGCGCGACGACTGGTCGAGGACGAGCCATTGGGCTTTTTTCGATGCCGGACCGCGCGGCACCGCGCACCACCATGACGATGCCATGCACCTCAGCGTCTCGCTCGCGGGCGATCCGTTTCTCGTCGACGCCGGGCGCTATCTCTACCGCCCGGGACCGTGGCGGCGGTATTTTGCGGGGCGGGAGGCACACAACACCCTCAGCCTCGCGGGGCATCGGCCCCGGCCCCGACCGGGACGCGCGCGGGCCCCGACCGAACTGCTCCTCGCCCAGGCGGTGGGTGGCACGGCGGTGCTGGGCGAGCAGTGGTTTGAGCCCGTCGCTCCTTTCGACGGACGGAACTGGCGGCACCGCCGTCTCGTTCTTCACCTGCCCGCGGAGGGGTTCGTCGTGGTCGACGAGTTGACCGGTTTTGGCGCGGCCGAGGTGACCGCACGCTGGCATTTTGCTCCCGGACTGGCGCGTGAGACGATCCAGCTGCTCTTTGCCCCGGCCCCCGGCGCGGTGCCGCTCGCGACGCGCTGGTTTCATGGGTCGAACGATCCCATCGCAGGCTGGCACAGCCCTCAATATGGCGAGCGGCAGCCGGCCTGGCAACGGGATGACACCGCCCGAGTGGCCGGGCCCGCCCGACTCGTCTGGCGCATCGGCCCGCTGCCCGGCGTGCGCCTCGAGGACACCGCGAAAGGACTGGAGGTCCACACCTCGGAGGGGATCTGGCAGCTCGACGCGGTGGCGCCGGCGGCGGCGTTCCTACCTCGCCCCGACCGGCCCGGTGGGCCCTGAGCCTTCGCCGTGGGAGAAGCGTCCGTCGCGCATCGCGAGGGTGTGATCACAGCGACGGGCCAGTTCGCGGTTATGGGTGACGAGGAGGACGGTGTGGCCCCAGTCGTGTGCCACGCGCTGGAGAAGGCCGAAGAGGGCCTCTGAGTTCTGCTGATCGAGGTTGCCGGTCGGTTCGTCGGCGAGGAGCAGGCGCGGGCGGTTGGCGAGGGCGCGGGCCACCGCGATACGCTGCTGCTCCCCGCCCGAGAGTTGGTTGCCGCGGTTGTGGGCGCGCCCGGCAAGGCCCACCTCATCAAGCAGGGTGTCGGCCCGGCGCCGGGCCTCGGACGGATCCAAGCCCTGCTTCACCATCGGGAGCATGATGTTCTCCTGCGCGGTGAACTCGGCGAGGAGGAAGTGGAACTGAAAGACGAAGCCGAGATGCGAGCCGCGGAGCCGCGTGCGCTCCCGGTCTGAGGCGGAGTCGACGCGCACGCCCCCGAGGTGGATCTCGCCGCCGTCCGGCCGGTCGAGCAGGCCGAGAAGGTAAAGCAGCGTGCTCTTGCCGCAGCCGCTGGGCCCCACGACGGAGTAGACCTTGCCTCCCACGAGGTCGAAATCGAGGCCGCGCAGGGCATGCGTCCGGTTCGCCCCGTCACCCAGCCAACGCTCCAATCCCCGCACCGAGAGCACCTCTGAAAGCCCCTGCGTGCTCATCCTGAAGTCCCCCGAATGACTTCGCCCGGCTCGATGCGGGCCGCCCGCCGGGCGGGCAGAACGCTTGCCAGCAGCACGACCAGTCCGGTCACGAGGGCGGCCCAAAGGTAGTGTTCGAGCGCCCAGTGCATGATGAAGTGATCGGTCGAGAAGATTCCCCGGATACGGATCGGGACTGATTCGATGAGCGCGGTCAGTCCTGCTCCGGCCAGCGCTCCCAGGACGATTCCGAGCACGTAGATGATCGCGCCTTGGTAGAGAAAGACGCGCAGGATGTCGTGGCGCGTGTAGCCGATCGAGCGGAGGATGGCGATCTCCCGGGCCCGTTCCATGACGATGATGGCGAGGGTGTTGAACATGCCCAGCCCGGCGATGAGGATGATCGTCGACATGCTGATGCCGGAAGAGATGCGCAGGACCCGGAAGACCTCCAACCACGATCGCTCCCGCTCCTGCCAGCTCGCCACGACGTGGCCGAGGTTTTGTTCCATGTGTCGTGCCACGGCCGGGGCCCGGGAGGGATCGGACAGCGCCACCTGCACGTAGGAAACATCGTCCCATTCCTCCAATACACGGCGCACGCCGCGCATGTGGGCGTAGTAGTAGGAGCGGTCGACCAGCGCGATACCGGTGGAGAAGAGCCCGCTCACGCGGAAGCGGAACTGGCGGCCGTCCCGTCCCTCGATGTAGATGGGATCGCCCACCCGCACGCTCAGCCGCTCGGCGAGTTCCCGTCCAATGAGGAGTCCGTCGCTGTCCCTTCCAAAGGCCTCCCACCCTTCCGGCCCGGTCTGGCGGGCGAGTTCGGAGACGCTCACATAGCTGTGCGCCTCGATCCCGTGAAGGCGTCCCGACTCGGTGCGGAAGCCGGCCCGCAGGTTGACATTGCCCCGGAGAACAGGCGACGCGCCGGTGACCGACGCAAACGAGCGCACGGCGGCGAGCACGGCCTGGGGTTGCTGGATGCCGGGAACGTAGGTGGCCCCTTGGCGCAAGGGAATCTCCATCGAGGCCTCGCCACCTTCGGAACGGGCAACCATCGAGGTCACGGTGGCCTGCAGGCGGTCCTGAATACGCACCGCCCCGTTGGTCCCGAGAATCGTCTGGATGAAGAATCCCTGGAAGCCCGTCGTCTGGGCCTGCGTGACGACAAAGAACGCCACCCCGAAGACGATACCCGCGAGGCTCATGAGCATGGCCCGCTGCTTCGCGAGCAGGAAGCGCAGGGCGATGATGAAGTTGGGGCGCCGCATGCTCGTCTCAACGCGCGGCGATGTCGCCCGAAGGCCCCTTCAGGCGGACCCGCTGACCGTCGGTGAGAAAGTCCTGATCCTCCAACACAACGAGTTCGCCCGCCTCGAGGCCGGAGACGATCTCCGCCTGGTGCAGCGAGAGAAACCCCGGCTCCACGCGGCGGCGTCGGACCACGCCGGCGGGCTCATCGACCACCCATACGCGGTTGCCCCGCAGGGCGCGTCGCGGGATGAGGACCGCGTCGGAATGCTCGCCCTTCACGAGATAGCCCTCACCCGTCGAGCCGGGGGCGAGCTCCTCGCTGTTGTCCACTTTCACGATCAGCGTGCGGGTTTTGGTCTCGGCATCAGAGGTGCGGGAGGTCGACTCGACTTCCCCGACGAACTCGCGCCCGCCCCAGCTGGCGAGTCGGAGGATGACGCGCTGGCCCACTGCCGCCCCGCTGAAGTCTTCCTCGTTGAGGGTCATCTCGGCGAGCCGGCGCGGCGCCACGATGCGCAAGACTTCGGCATTGTAGCCGAGTTGGTTGCCTTCGGCGACGGAGATGCCCACCACCTCCCCGGCAAAGGGAGCACGGATCTGCATCTTCTCGAGTTCGAGGTTCATCTCCTCGAGACGCGCCTCGAGGACACCTTCGGCCTCCTTCTGGTTGATGCGGTCGGCCGCGAGGAGGGCCTCGAGCTTGTTCAGCTCGCGCTCGGTCTGCTCGAGGCGGTTGCGGGAGGTCTGCCCGAGCCGCACCTCGAGGCGCAGGGCCTCGATCTCCTCGCTCAGTGAGCGCACGTCGAACTCCCGGGCGAGAGGCAGCTCGCGGCGCGCTTTTGCCGCCTCGTAGCGAGCCCGCTCCTGGGCGATGCGGTACTCGAGTTCGAGGCTGTCCTGGGTGGCGAGGAGTTGATCCTCCTCGACCCAGTCGCCAATGGCGGCATGGAGTT
>JBKHAU010000110.1:0-7637 GCA_046542725.1 Opitutales bacterium | reverse complement strand
GGTTGACGTTGTTCTCGTCGTGGCCATAGGCGAACTGGAGGATCTTCATGCCCGGCAGGCCCGCGCGCCGGCGCAGCTCCACCACCTCCGCAGTGATATAGCCGAGGTCCTCGGCAATGATGCGGGCGTGGGCGAGCTTCTCCTGGACAGTATCGAGAAAGTCACTACCCGGGCCGGCCTTCCATTCGCCGGCGCGGGCGTCGGCGGCGTCGGACGGGACGGACCAGTAGGTGTCGAAGCCACGGAAATGGTCGAGGCGGATGACGTCGAAGAAGTTGAAGGCGCGCTCGAGGCGTCGCAGCCACCAGGCATAGCCGTCGGCTCGGAGGCGGTCCCAGTCGTAGAGCGGGTTGCCCCAGCGCTGCCCGGAAGCGGAAAAGTAGTCCGGCGGCACCCCGGCGACGGCGAGGGGTCGGCCCTCGGCATCGAGTTGAAAGAAGGCGCGGTCCTGCCACACATCGCAGCTGTCGTAGGCGACGAAGATGGGCAGGTCGCCGATGATCTGCACGCCCCGCTCGCGGGCGTGGGCCCGGAGTCGCTCCCACTGACCGGCGAAGACGTATTGGAGGAACTTCTGGGCGGCGACTTCACGGCGCTGGTCGGCGGTGAGGTCGTCGCGGGGGATCGCCTCGGGACCGCGCCGGGCGCGTGTTTCCCAGTCGATCCAGGCGACTCCCCCGTGCGTCTGCTTGAGCGTCATGAAGAGCGCGTAGGCTTCCAGCCAGGCCGCTTCGGCGGCGCAAAAGGTATCGAAGTCGCCGTAGTCCGGAAGGCTTCCGGGAGCGGCCGCGAAACGCTCGGCGGCGCGCCGCAAGAGCGGCCAGAAGCGCTCATAGAGGCCGCCATAGTCGACCCGTCCGGCGGGAAAGTCCTCCAGCGGCTGAACCTCTTCGGGCGTGAGGAGACCGGCGGCGACGAGCTCGGCGAGATCGATGAAATACGGGTTGCCGGCGAAGCTCGAGAAGGACTGGTAGGGCGAATCGCCGTAGCCGGTCGGGCCGACCGGGCAGATCTGCCAGAAACGCATGCCGCTCTCGGCGAGGAGATCGATGAAGGCGTGGGCCGTGGCGCCGAGGTTGCCGATGCCGTATGCTCCCGGGAGCGAGGAGACATGGGCAAGGACGCCGGCAGAGCGGCCTTGAAGCCAGGGAGGGGTGGAGGACACGGGGCGTGGGGTTCGAAAAAGGGAAAAAGGGCGCTGAAGAAGAAGACTCCCCGCCCGCGCGGGGGCGGGGAGCCGGTCACTACCTCTGTCGTGACGGGATCAATACTTGTAGGACATGCCGATCGCGTAGGAGGCGCCGTAGCGTTGATAGTCGCGCACGAGGCGCTGGTCCTCCGCGTTGAAGGCGGAGAGCGGCTCGTCGGTCAGATTGTAAGCCTGCAGAATGATGGAGAAGCCCTTCATCGAGCCCTCCTGGAAGGCATAGCTCATCTGCGCGTCCCAGACGGTTTCCGCGCTGATCGTGCGGAAGTCCTCGGAGCGCGGACCGAAGGTGACGATGTCGCCCCGATACTCGGAGCGGTAGCGGTTGCTCACACGAGCGGAGAATCCCGCCTTCTCGTAGTAGAGGGTCACGCTCGAGACGGTGTCGGAGAGACCCGGGAGGGGCACGGAGGGGTTGTTCAGGTCGGGTGAGATCGAGCTGTCGACAAACGAGATGCTGGCGATGAGTCCGAAGCCCTCGAGGGCCTCGCTGAGGATCTGACCCGAGAGGGAGGCGGTCAGCTCGATGCCCTTCATGAAGCCACCAGAGCCGTTTTGCGGGATGGTGATGGTGCCCTGCGGGTCGATCTCGGGCGGAACCGGATAGCCGCTGAAGTCGAACGGCTCGGTCTCGTCGTAGGTGTAGCTCACGAGGTCCTTGTAGAAGCCGGTGATCGAGAAGTAGCCGCGGTCCTCGGGGAAGTAGTGCTCGAGGGAGACGTCGAAGGCGTTCGCGCGCCAGGGCTCGAGTTCAGGGTTGCCGCCTGAACTCGTGATTTGGATTTCCTCCGCGGGATTGACCCCGAACTGATTGCCCGCGCGCATGTCGGACATGGGCTGACGGGCGAGCTGACGAGCAGCGCTCAGGCGCAGGAAGTCGTTTTCCGTCAGTTGGACATTCAGGTTCAGACTGGGAACGAAATCGACATAGTCGGTCCCTCCGCTCACGTCCACCGCGACGACAGAGGCGCCCGTTCCCTGGGCGGCGACGCCCTCGGTCTGCTGGTCGGCATGCACGACCTGGAAGCCGATGTTGCCCGTCACGGGGAAACGCCCGGCGTCGGCCTCGATGTCGAGCTGGGCGTAGTAGGTGGTGATCGTTTCCTCCACGTTCCAGTCGGCCGTCTGAACGTCCGCGTTGGGGTTGACGATGAGTTCGTAGGCATCGCTGTTGAGGACCGCGAGGGGATCGTAGCTCGCCATCCCGGGGATGCCGATGAAGCTCAGGTCGGTCACGCCGATGGAGTTCGGGAAGGGCAGCTCGGTCGCCCCGTTGGCCCCGGCAATGAATTTGCCGGCCTCATACTCGAACTTGGTGCGGCGGGTGACGTTGAGGCCGGTCTCGAAGTGGCTGAAGACGCGGCGCAGGGGCCCGCCCTCGAGGTAGCGCCCGGTGACGACCTTGGCCTGGACGAGTTCGTCCTCCGAGAGCGGCTCCTTGAGGTAGCCGAGCTGGCCGCCGGGCACGACGTCGCCGCCCCAGCCTTGCGGGCTGGTGAGGACCAGAAGGCTGGTGTCGGTGTAGTCGAGGGTGGGCGTGAAGACCGCGCCCGTGCCGCTCTCGAGCGAATAGGTCACGGTGTCGGGCGGGCCCGACTGGTTGGAGCCGGTGCCGGAGTAGCTCTCCAAAACGGTCTCCTCGCGGTCGACGAAGGAGTAGCTGAGGTCGAGCTGGGTGTCCCAGCCGTTGCCGTCACCGAACTCGAAGTTCAAGCCGGCGGCGTAGATCTTCGCATCCTTCACCGCGACATCGTTGCGGATGACACCATGCACGTTGCTGAAGGTTCCCTGCATGATGACGCCGTCCTCGACAGTGGCGCCGGGCTGGAGCATCGCGCTGCTCCAGAAGAGGGGCAGCTCGATGCCGCGCAGGGTCTGTGTCTCGGCAAAGTCCGAGTAGTAGGCGTCGAAGGTGAGGTTGAAGGTCTCGCTCGGGCGGTATTGCAGGACCGCCATGTAGCCGTCGCGGTCCAGTTCGCTGGAGCGCACAAAGGGCTTCGCGCCGCCGAGGACGAAGTTGCCCTCGCCCGTCGTGGGGTAGCCCCAGGCGTTCCACTGCTCGCCCTGGCCGGGCTTGCTCGTGAGGGAGACGCCGAGCGCGAGCCCGATCGTGTTGTCCGCGAACTGGTCGATGTAGGAGCCGCTCAGGCGGTAGCCGTCGCTCTTCGAGCCGGCGTTGAGCTCGTCCATCTCGAGCCATTCGTAAAAGGCGTTGAAGGCCATCATGCGCTTGCCCTGCTTGAGTGGGCGGACCGTGCGCAGGTCGACCGTCCCGGCGATGCCTTGGGCGGTGAGGGAGGCGTCTCCCGTCTTGTAGACGATCGCGCCGCTGAGGAGTTCGGCCGGATACTGGTCGAACTCGACGGCCCGGCTCGAGCCGGCCGAGACCTGCTCGCGTCCGTTCAGGAGGGTGGTCGTAAAGTCCCCGGAAAAGCCGCGGATGACGAGTTCCTGGCTGCGCCCGTTGACGCGGTGGGAGGTGATGCCCGGGAGGCGCGAGAGGGTCTCCGCGATGGAGGTGTCGGGCAGCTTGCCGATGTCCTCTGCCACGACCGCTTCGACGATCACGGGCTGGAGGCGCTTGGTCTCGATGGCGGCCGCTTGGCTGGCGGCAAACCCCGAGGTGACCTCGAAGGTCCCGAGATCAAAGATTTGGTCGGAATCGGCCGTGGCTTCCTGCCCATGAGTCAGCAGGGGAATACTTGCCCCGATCACAAGCAAGGGGAGGATGGGGTGTTTCTTAGGGTTCAGTTTCATGGTCAGACGGAGGGATGAAGGAGGGTCGCGCACCGCGTTTGTATTCTGGAGCGGCTCTGCGAAGGGGAAGGATGGGGTGTGCGGCGGAATTACCGCAGGTTGAGGACAGAGTAAGGAAATTTCATGAGCGCTGGGCGATGACCGAAGAACGGCCTAAACTCATATTGGAAGGACAAAACTTAGAACGATAGCGGTAGGAAGTCCGGGCGCCATTGAGCGCATCTAAGATTTGTCGGGTTAAGCTCAGTTCTGTCCTCCAGGGACAGAAGTGAGAGGCACTTCGACGCCGTCCTGGAGGCTTCCCCAGGCGACCCGCACGCCCTCGTCGGTGAGGAGCTCGACGCGCACGCGGCGGGGTTCCACGGCGAGCTGACCTTCACGCGCGCGCAGGCGCACGAAGACAGCGCCATTTTCCGTCGTGGCTTCGTAGTGGGAAAGCGAATACGCCCCTTCGCGGTAGGCAAAGCCTTCGCCGGCGTCCTCGTAGAGGGTGCCGCGGGCGCGGCCCGCGGCGTCGAGGGAGACGAGCAGGGTAAGTGGATCGAGAGAAGGCTCAGTGGTGTTGTGCACGACCTTGCCGAGGGGGAGAATGGCGCCGGGACGCAGGTGCAGCACGGGCTGGTAGGCGTCGTCTTCGCGGGTGCCGCCGAGGAGACGGACGGTGCGCCAGTTGCCCGCGGGCAATTGCGGGTCGTGGGCCCAGCGCGGGACGACGAGAAGATCGGGGCCGAGGAGGAAGGCTTCCTCTTCGGTGCGCAGACGGGCGTCGGCCGGGTCGGCGAAGAAGACCGGTTGCATGACGGGCTGACCGCGGACCGAGGCCTCGTGCATGAGGGAGTAGAGATAGGGCAAGAGACGGTAGCGGCGAAAGAGGGCGGTCTGCGCGACGCGCTCGATCTCGGGGCCGAAGACCCAGGGCTCCTTGTCGTCGGACTCGTTGTCACTGTGTGCCCGGCTGAAGGGATAAAAGGCGCCGAGCGCGATCCAATGGCCGTAGAGCACGGGGTCGGCGTTGCGCGAGAAGCCTCCGATGTCGGGCCCGTTGAAGGGCTGGCCGGAGAGGCCGAGGCTGAGCGACATGGGGACGGAAAGCTTGAGGTAGTGCCAGGTGGCGGCGTTGTCGCCCGTCCAGGTGGCGGCGTAGCGGTGACCGCCGAGGTAGTTGGCGCGGGTGAGGACGAAGGGGCGCTTCTGCGGGTTGGCGGCGAGGATGCCCTCGCGTGAGGCCTTCACCATGAGCATGCCGTAGACGTTGTGGTAGCGCAGGTGCGGGCCGGGGGCGAGGTCGCCACCGCCGCGGTGCCAGTTGTCCTCCGGCATCGTCCAGCCGGTGTCTTCGCGAAAGACGGCGGGCTCGTTCATGTCGTTCCAGACCCCGTCGATTCCCGTCGCGATGAAATCCTCGTAGAGGCCTGCCCACCACGCGCGGGCGTGGGGCATGGTGTAGTCGGGAAAGACGCAGTCACCCGGCCAGACGGGCCCGACAAAAGTCTCGTGTTGTGCGTCCTGCACCCAGACGTCGGCCGCCGTGCCGGTGTCATACACGTCGTATCCAGGATCCAACTTCACGCCCGGGTCGATCATCCAGATGGACTTGAAGCCGCTCTCGTGGAGGTAGCGGTTGGTCGCGGCGGGATCGGGGAAATGCTCCGGATCGAAAGTGAAGACGCGGAAGCCGTCCATGTAGTCGATGTCCATCCAGATGACGTCGCAGGGCAGTTCGCGGGCCCGGAACTCGTCGGCGATCTCCCGCACGCGCGCGTCGGGATAATAGGAATACTTGCACTGGTGAAACCCCAGGGCCCAGCGCGGAGGCAGGGGCATGCGGCCGGTGAGGTCGGCAAGCGCAGCCATCACGCCCTGTGGCGATGTGCGCTCGATGATGACCACGCGAAAGAGCGGCCCCTCGGTCTCGAAGACGACTTCCGCTTCACCCGTCTCGAGCGTGGAGCGCCAGGTCGTGTCGAAGAGCAGGCCGAAGGCGCTGCCGTCGGGCCGCAGACCGAGGACCCATGGATGGCTCTGATAGAGGCGGCGGCCGTCGGCCTTGGTGTATTCGTAGTTGTCGGTGTTCCAGAGTTCGATCGTCTGGCCGTCGCGCAGGAGGGGACCAGTGACCTCGCCGGTGGCGTAGAGATCGACCTCCGGAGGCATCGCAATCGTCACCCCGCGACGTTGCCCGTCGTCGAAGAAGGCAGGGCGCAGGGTCCAGTCGGCCGGGATGGGTGCTTCCGCCGCGAGGTCCACGTCGAGGGCGAACGATGGCTGGGTCGCGCGGATGTCCGCGGCGGGCTCGAACCATGCGATGCCGGGTCCCGCGAGGGCGCTCTCGGCGATCTCGACCGGAGCGGCGGTGAGGGACAGGACGGCCACGCCGAGGGCAATGAGCCAGGCGGGGGAGCGCAAGCGGCCCAAGCGGCGCGAGGAGAAGGAGCGGTGGATCGGAGTCATAGTGGGAGGGAGGGTGCGGGGTGGATGGTCCGCAGTTTTCCCCGGGTTCTGCCGTGGGGGAAATGCCAATGGCCCGCACATTGCCTAGGAGGATGGGACAAATCCGCGAACCCGCGCCCGGCGGCGCGATGGCGAGCGGGAAAGGGTCAGCTGCGTGGGCGGGGCCTTACGGCAATGGGCGGAGGACGCGGCGTCGTTGCGCCCTTGGCCGGTTTCGGGCTTGGACCCAGGCGTGTCTCGTCGGCGCGCATCACCTACGCGACCAACGCGCCGCTTTACCCCTATACCACCTTTTCCCTCGCCGTCGGGCGGGAGCGCACGGAGTTCAGCGAGGCGGAGCGGGCGGCCTTTGACCGCTTCACAAGTGTGGTGGCGCCGCAGTTCGTGCGCGAGTTGCGCTGGGAAGTGGCGCGGCGGGGCGAGCCGCTCAATGGGGCCAAGGGCCATGCGGGCGGCGACGAACAGCCCCTCATGATCTTTGCCGATCTCGCAACCTCGCCCGCAGTCGATCCGGTGGCGGCGCACTTCGGCCTCACTCCGCGCGAGAGCGAGGTCCTGCACTGGCTGGCGGTCGGCAAGACCAACCCCGAGATCGCCCTCATCCTCGGCACCGGCGTGCGCACCGTGCAGAGCCAGGTCATCTCGGTCTTCGAGAAGCTCGGGGTGGAGAACCGACTGGCCGCCGCCCGTATTGTCTGGCTCAACGAAGTGCGGGCGTGAGGGACGCGCCGGGCTCTGCCGTGTTGCCAAGTGCGCTCCGCCGTTACCCAATCTCCATCATGCGCGCCGAAGACCTCTTCACCTTTCCGGACCTCATGCCGTTTGCGGACACTTTTCTGCCCGAGCTGGAGCCCTGGGCCTGGGTGCGGCAGATCGGCGCGGCCCTTGCCTCGGTCGAACTCTCCATGGCCGACTTTGTCGCGGCCGTGCCCCCCGGGGTGACGATTCGTGGCGAGGTCTATCTCCATCCCTCGGTCAAGCTGCCGCCCTACTGCGTGATCCAGGGGCCAGCCTGGATCGGACGCGACGTCGAGATCCGGCCCGGAGCCTTTGTCCGGGGGAATGTCATCGTCGGCGCCGGCTCGGTCCTCGGAAACGCCTGCGAATACAAGAACTGCCTCCTTCTCGAGCACGTCGAGACCCCGCACTATAACTACGTCGGCGACTCCGTCCTCGGAAACCGTGCTCACCTCGGCGCCGGGGCGATCTGCGCCAACCTCAA
>JBKHAU010000109.1:0-7643 GCA_046542725.1 Opitutales bacterium | reverse complement strand
CCGGGGCGGGCAGGAAGCCCAGCGCCCGCGCCGCGTCGAGGCGGCTCTCGGCGTGGATCGTGGGCACGCCTTGGGCATCGCGCTCGACCGTGACCGCCGCCTCGAGCCCCGGCAGATGCACTTCGCCCTCGAGCTGGGGCAGGCTTCGCCGTATGTGCAGCCAGATCGTGAGCAGGGCCACGGTGAGGAGGCCGGCGAGCCCCAGCGCGCTCCACTTGAGGACGAGACGGACGGTGCTTCGAGAGATCCGCATGGGGGGAAAATGAGCCGGTGTGGGGATGAGGCAACGGAGTTTGAGCTTTGCGCAAGGGGAGCCATCTTGCCGATGGCATGCGGCGATTTACCCAGTTGTTCATCGAACTCGATGAGTCGAACAAGACCAACGCTAAGGTCGCCGCGCTCAAACGGTATTTTGCCGAGGCCCCGGCGGCGGATGCGGCCTGGGCGCTCTGGTTTTTGAGCGGGAACCGTTTCAAGGCGCTGGTGCGCAGCGCGCATCTGCGCGAGTGGGTGGGCACGCTCACGGGCTATCCCGACTGGCTCGTGGCGGAGTGCTACGAGCGGGTCGGGGAGAGCGCCGAGACGGTTACCCTGCTGCTTCCGTTGTCGACCGAGGGGACCGACCTGTCACTCGCGGAGATCGTCACTCAACACATCCAGACACTCGGCGATTGGGATCCCCCAGTGCAGTTTCAGCTCCTGCGCGAACTCTGGCCGCAGCTCGACCGGCCGCAGGCGCTGGTCTTTCACAAGCTGCTCACGGGTGGTTTCCGCGTGGGCGCATCGAAGGCGCTTGTCGTGCGGGCCCTGGCCGAGTTGAGCGAAGTCGAAAAGGAGGTCATGGCGCACCGCCTGATGGGCCGCTGGCAGCCCACCGCCTCCTTTTACGAGCGCATCCGGGCGCAGGAGGAGGTCGGCGAGGAGCGGTCGCGGCCCTACCCGTTCTTCCTCGCCAGTCCGCTCGAGGGGGCGCCGGCGGACCTCGAGGGCACGGTCGACGACTGGCAGGTGGAATGGAAATGGGACGGGATCCGTGCCCAGCTCATCAAGCGCGACGGTGAGCTCTTCCTCTGGTCGCGGGGCGAGGAGGCGCTGGCCGAGCGTTTTCCAGAGATTATCCGCACGGGTGCGTATTTGCCGAATGGGACGGTGCTCGACGGCGAGGTCCTGGTCTGGCCGGAGGGGGCGGAGCGGCCGGCGGGCTTTGACGTGCTGCAGACGCGAATCGGGCGAAAGCATCTCAGCGCGGCCTTCCTCGCCGGGGCGCCCGCGGTCTTTCTCGCCTACGATGTGATGGAGAGTGGCGGCGTGGACCTTCGCCCCGAACCCCTGCATCTACGCCGCGAGCGCCTCGAGGCGCTTCTCGCGGCGCTGCCGGAGGGGGGCGCGTTGCGTCCCTCGCCCCTCGTCGAGGCGTCCAGGTGGGATGCGTATGAGGAATTCTGGGACACCTCGCGCGAGCGCGGGGTCGAGGGCTTGATGCTCAAGCGACGGACCAGCCCCTATCGCGCCGGGCGGGTGCGGGGGGACTGGTGGAAGTGGAAGGTCGACCCCTACACCGCCGACCTCGTCATGGTCTATGCGCAGGCCGGCAGCGGGCGTCGGGCGAGCCTCTTCACCGACTACACCCTGGCGGCGCGCGACGGCGACGCGCTCGTCCCCGTGGCCAAGGCCTACAGCGGGCTGACCGACGCCGAGATCCGTACCATCGACCGCTGGATCAAGCGCCACACCCTCGCCAAGCGCGGACCCGTGCGCACCGTCCCGCCTGAACAGGTCTTCGAGATCGCCTTCGAGGGCATTCGCGCCTCGCCGCGCCATAAAAGCGGGCTCGCCCTGCGCTTTCCCCGCATCGTGCGCTGGCGCGAGGACAAGCCCGTCGCCGAGATCGACACCGTGGAGACCCTGCGCGCGCTGCTCGGCGGGGGCGGGGCGCCCTGAACCCGCATGGATTTGTCAGGCCTCAGGCTGGACGAGAAGGGGACAAAAGGCTCTTCTGGAGGCATGTCCCGCGCCTACTCCCGAGAAGAAATCGATCGTATCATCCGTCGCGCCCAGAAGAAGCAGGGCAGTGAGGGCGTGAATCACGAGGAGCTCCTCGCGATGGCGGGCGAGTTGGGGCTGGAGCCGGCCGCGCTCGAGGAGGCGATCGCAGAGGAGACCGACGCGAAGCGCATTTCCCGCGCGAAGGCCGAGCGGCAGCGGCGCCGGCGGCAGGAGTTCAAGCGGCACCTCATGACCTTCGTCGTGACGATGACCTTTCTTTTCGCCGTCGACCTGCTCTCGCGGGGGCCCTTCTGGTTTCAGTGGCCGTTGCTCGGTTGGGGCGTGGCGGTCGCTTTTCACTATCTGAAGGCCTATCACCCGAGCGACGAGGAACTGGAAGAGGAGCGGGACTAGCGGAGTGGGGCGGACTCAGTCCTCGCGGCGCCGTACCTCAGCCCGGCGCATCGGCATTTGCTCGATCGCAGCGTAGTAGTCGGCCCAGGCGATCGGCGCATCCTGCCGTTCCTTGATACCGCCGTCGAAGCCGATGAGGACCGAGCTGCCGGGGGGCGCATTGCGGAGGTCGCCGAAACCGTCGCCAAGTGGATAGGTGACGTCACTTTCCTCCGGATGGAGCGGCCGAGCCGTGTCCTCGCCGACCGCAAAGACGGCCAGTTGCAGGTCCTCGAAGGCAGCACTCTGCGCGGCGCGCGTGGCGTTCCAGTCGGGCGGTGGCGCGGCGTCTTCGGTGCGCAGGAGGATGATGCGGTGATCCCAGCGGAGGGATTCCAGGTGCTGGGCGAAGGAGGGAGCGGAGTGAGCGGTCATGGCGATAACGGGTGTGCACAGACCGATCCCCAGCGTCCCCTTCAGCCCTCGGCGAAGAAAACGAAGTAAGCGGTCTGGAAAAGCGCGTAGAGCAGCACTGCGATGAGCACCCAGGAGAGGGGCCACGGCTTCTCCTTCTTGGCCGGGGGGGACGGCGGACTGGCGTCTTCGTGCATTGATCAGGCAAAGGAGGGATAAGCGGGCGAGGCGTCAACCCGGGACCGACGGTTGCATTTTCCTTTCCCCAGCTCCTATCTTGGGCGGCAAATGGGGACTGAAACAACGGCTGATCCGCACGCCAGCACTGCCACCGAGGCAGCGCTCCCTTGGAATGTCGTCGTCCTCAACGATCCGGTAAACCTCATGAGCTATGTCGTGATGGTCTTTCGCAAGGTCTTTGGCTATGATCGCGAGCGGGCGACGAAGCACATGCTCGAGGTGCATGAGCTGGGGCGGTCGATCGTCTGGACGGGTCCGCGTGAGCAGGCCGAGACCTTTGTCCATATCCTTCAGGGCTGGCAATTGCAGGCGCGTCTCGAACACTCGCCGGCATGATCCATCTCGAGATCCAGATGGAGCCGTCTCTCGGGGAGCTCTTTGCCGCGGTCATCGCGAAGATGCTCGACCGGCTCAAGGACTCGCTTCCGCGGCCCATCCAGGAGCCTTCCGATCCGGAGTTGGCGAGCTTCTGGAGTGAGGACCTGCGCGCACAGCTGAGGGAAGACGGGACGCAGCTGCGCGAGCTGCTCCAACACCCGCATTTCGGCCAAAACGTGATCGAATTGACGGACGACAAGGCCGAGGCCATCTGCCGGAGCGCGTCCGCCGTGCGCCTCGCCCTGCGCGAGATCGAACTGGGTGAGGTCCCCGACGAGGCACTCGAAGCCGGCATGGTGGAGCCCGACCAGCTCTCCGCGGCGGTCCGTCCGGCCTATTTCTGCTACTGGTTCCTCGGCGGGCTGCAGGAAATGGTCATTCAGGCGCTCGATCCCGAGGATGCAGAGGAGGAGGAGGACAACGATGATGCGCCGGAAAACGCTCCGGAAGAGGGGTGAGGGCGTCCCGTCGTCGTCCCGCCATCAAGTTGCCTTTCCCCATTGACCGCAGGACCAAGGCGCATAATTTCTTCCTTATCCTCTGGGGCGTGCGAAGTGTTTTCACGCGCTCTTCTCTGATAAACTTCAATTCGGGAGCTTGACCCGTCCGGGTGGCTGTCAGGCCGACCACCGGAAGACAAAAGCCGGGACGGAAGCACCCACCTTATCTCTTTGATGGATAAGAGCTTGATTACTGCTTACGGCGCACCCGGAGGTGTTTTTTAAATTTTTTCTTGGGAGCGGCCGCTGGCGCCCTGCGCTTTTCGAAGGGTTGTCGTAGGAAACCGGTGACGGCTGGCCCGTGCATCCGGGTGGCTCGCTTCAAGGGTGGCCTGATTTCCCGCTTGGCCTGTTTCGGTGGATGCCCACCATGCGAACCCACTGATGATTCGTCCGGAGGTAAAAATTTGCGGGATCACCCGCCCTGAAGACGCCGAGTTGGCCCTCTCCCTGGGAGCGGACTACATCGGAATCATCGTCTATGAAAATTCACCTCGCGCGGTGCCGCTCAATGAGGTCGAGGAGCTGCTCAAGCTCATCCCCGAGGGCAAGCGGGTGCTCGTCGATGTCTCCACCCCGACGGATGTGCTGGCGGAGTATCGCTCGCTCCCCTTCGATCATTTTCAGATCCATTTCGACCTCGATATCGCGGTCGCAACGGTCGCCGCCTGGTCGGGCCTCGTTGGCCTCGAGCGCCTTTGGATGGCGCCCCGGGTTCCCCCGCAGGAAGCCTATTTTCCTCAGATCATCATGGAGTTTGCCGAGACCGTGTTGGTCGACAGCTACGCCAAGGAGAAATATGGGGGCACGGGCAAGCTCGGCAACTGGCAGCGCTTCGTCGATTGGAACACGCTCTATCAGCACAAGCGCTGGGTTCTTGCCGGCGGTCTCGGACCGGAAACGATCGGCGAGGCCCTGCGGGTTTGCCAGCCCGACATCGTCGACGTGAACAGCGGAGTGGAGAGCGAGCCCGGAATCAAGGACGAGGCGCGCCTGCGGGCCCTCTTCGCCGAAATCGAGCGGACGGTGACGGCCGAAACCCCCGATTCGAACGCGGACCTCGATGATTGAGTTTTCCGGCGTCTCGAAACGCTTCGGTTCGACCCAGGCCCTCGACGGCGTCGATCTCGCCATCGAGCGCGGCCAGTTTTACGGGCTCATCGGCCCCAACGGGGCAGGCAAGAGCACGCTCATGAACGTGCTCACCGGCATTCTCTCCCCCGACGCGGGCAGCGTGCGCCTCGCCGGCGAGGATCGCGGCGGCAGGTCCACGGCGGTGCGTCGCGCCCTCGGCCTCGTGCCGCAAAACATTGCCCTCTATCCCCAGCTCAACGCCCTTCAGAATCTGGCCCTTTTCGGCCGGCTCTACGGTATGCGGCGGCGCGAGATCCGCGACCGCGGCGAGCAGCTCCTCCAAGAGGTGGGGCTCTGGGAACGGCGCAAGGACCGCGTGAAGGATTTTTCCGGCGGGATGATGCGGCGCCTCAACATCGCCGTCAGCCTGCTCCACGATCCGCCCTATCTGCTCTGCGACGAGCCGACCGTGGGCGTCGACCCCCAGTCGCGCAACGCCATCTTCGAGTTTCTCGAGAGCCAGCGCGCGCGGGGCCTGACGATCATCTACACGACCCACTACATGGAGGAGGCGGAGCGCCTTTGCGACCGCATCGCGATCATCGACCACGGGCGCATCATCGCGGAAGGGACCCGGCGCGAGCTCGTCCAGCGAATCGCGGCCCAGCCCGAGCTGCGTCTTGAACGCGTCGAAGGTGCCGCCGAGGTCGTGGAGGAAACACTCGAAGACGGCTATGTCTGGTCCGATGAGGGCGACGAAGCCTTTATCGCCACCCTGCCCGAGGGCGCGCTGCTCTCCGTCCTCTACGCCCGCCTCGAGCAGCAAGGCTTGAGCTACGATGCGCTCGCGGTGCGTCAGCCTTCCCTCGAAAACCTCTTTCTTCACCTCACCGGTCGGAGGCTGCGCGAATGATCACCTTGCTTCGGCTCATTGCCAAGGACTTCCGCATCTTCTGGGCGGACAAGCTGTCCGTCGCGCTCACCTTTCTCGTTCCCATGGTCCTCATCACGATCTTCGGGATGGTCTTTGGGGGCTTTGGCGGGGGAGGTCCCTCCGGCGTGCGGGTGATGGTCGTCGATCAGGCGCAAAGCGAGGCTTCCCGGCAGATCATCGGGGCGCTCGAGGCGGAGGAGGGCCTGCGCCTCGTCACCCGGCAGCGAGTGGGCGAGGGCGATGCCGCCGACTGGCAGCCCCTGACCGAGGAGATCGCCCGCGAGCGCCTCGCGAGCAACGCCGATACCTGGCGGTTCCTCATCATTTTCCCCCCCGACTTCCAAGACGAGGTTTTCGGCTTCAACCTGAAATATGTCTACAATCCGCGCTCCGATGTGGAGTCCCAGATCGTCACCGGCCTGCTGCAGAAGACCTTTTTCACGGAAGCCTTTCCGATCCTTCAGGACACCCTGACGGAGGAAATGCTCGCCGAGCTGGGTACCGAGTCCGTCCGCGCCTTTCAGGAAGAGATCGCGGCGATGGTCAGCGACACCTTCGGAGTGGACCGGGAGGAGATCCTTGGGACCTTTCCCGAGGGCTCGGTCTTTCCCGATTTCGGGGCGATGACGGCGGCGGACGATGGAGTTGACGAGGCGGAGGCAACGGGCGCCGACCCCTTCAGCTTTTTGCTCGATCTGGAGGAGGAACAGGTCGCGGGCGAGGGCAAGCCGCCGGCAGCGCAATCGGTCGGGGCGTGGGCGATCATGTTTCTGCTCTTTTCCATGACCGGGGCGGCATCGTCCCTCTTCGAGGAGCGCGCGGGCGGGATTTTTCACCGCCTCCTCGCGGGCCCGGTCACGCGCTCGCACATCCTCTGGAGCAAGTTCTTCTTCCTTGCCTTGCTCGGGCTCTTCCAGCTCACCGTCCTGCTCGCCTTCGGGCATGTCCTCTTCGGCATCATCACCTCGGTGGACCAGTTGCTGCCCCTCGCCGTCATCAGTGCCGTCGGCGCCCTCGCGAGCACCGCCTTCGGCATGGTCCTGTGCGCCTTTTCGCGCACCCCCGCGCAGGCCAACGGCCTCGGCACTCTCCTCATTCTTTCGATGAGTGCGCTCGGCGGAGCAATGGTTCCGGCCTTCCTCTTTCCCGCCTTCATTCGCGACTACCTCTCACCCCTCACCCTCGTCTACTGGATGATGGACGGCATGCTCCAGGTGCTCTGGGAAGACGCTCAGGTCGTCGAACTCTGGCTCAACCTCGCCATCCTCGGCGCCTTCGCCATCCTCGCCATCACCATCGCCCAGTGGCGCTTCCTCCGCGGCGACCTCTTCCGCTGAGGCCGCCCGCGACCCGCCTGGGGGCTTGAAGTCGCGGATCGAGCCGGCGCCTTCGCGGCCTCGGGAGAGTGTCGACAAGCCTCATCCCAGCGATCTCCTTCCGCGCGGTTGGGCCCAGCCCCCCGTGATCGTCCGCTCGAGAAGCGGATGGTGAATTGGGCGGAACGCGCTATGGTCCCCCTCATGCCGTTCTACCTGGTCCTGTTTTCAGCCGTCTCGTTTCTGGGGTTTGGATCCGCCTGTTTGCTGAGTTCCTACATGAAACAGGAGTTTGCACGGTATGGGCTCGCGAGGTTTCGGGTGATGACCGGGACGCTGCAACTCTTCGGAGCCCTCGGGCTATTGGCGGGCCTTGAAGTGCCGTGGATCGGCCGTTTTTCGGCAGCG
>JBKHAU010000108.1:0-7670 GCA_046542725.1 Opitutales bacterium | reverse complement strand
TGACCGGTGTTGGCTCCTGGGGACCATCCGGCAAGCGACCGCAAGTGCTGCCGTTGCAAGGCGCGAGCCCGGGAGCGCCGTTCGAAGGCGTGAGCCCGGGAGCGCCGACGTCCTCGTCGGCATCGTGATTAAAGATGCCGCGTACCGCTCCGCACAAGCTCCCATCCTCGTAGAGCTCGCCGTGGAAGCGCTCGCGATTCGCGCGCAAAAACAGCTCCGGAGCCTCCTGCCGGAGCTTCAACCAGCTCTGCGAAGCTCGGGTCTCGGCCCCAAAGACTGAGGAAAAATACCGAGCGACGCCGCCTTGAAGCGTGGCGCGGTCGGGCGTAACGTGGCGTCTCACACGGAGTGGTCTTTCCGCCATTTGCCGGCCCAGCCTTCACCTCTTCTCTCCTTCCCATGTCCTACCGCCTAGCGATCGCGATCAGCGGCGCTGTCTCTCTCGGCAGCTACGAAGCCGGCGTCCTTTACGAGATCATCCGCGCGATCGGCGCACACAACGAACGCGTCACCGACCCGGAGGAGCGTATCGAGATCGATGTCCTCACGGGGGCCTCCGCCGGCGGCATGACCGCGGCGATTGTCGCGCAAAAGCTGCTCCTCGATCAGGACGCCCTCCAAGAGCCACTTGACAACGCGCTCTACAACCCGTGGGTGCGCGACATCGACATCCGCGAACTGCTTGTCGAGCACCCCGAGGACAACCCCTCCAACGCCATCTTCTCGGGGGCCGTCATCGCGCGTCTCGCGGAGCAGCATTTTCTCGCTCCGCTCGATGGACGGACGCTCAGCGGACGCCATCCGGCGGCCGGCCCACAGGTCCATCTCGGCCTCGCCCTCTCCAACCTCGTCGGCATCGACTACCAGATCCCGACCTTTCAGCACAGCGACCTCCTGCGTCCGGCCGATGGCTTCGCGTATCGACGTTTTGAGGACAAGCTCCTTGCCACGATCACGCCGGCGACGACCGATCGCGCCTTCTGGAGCCAGATTGCGGCGGCCGCCCGCGCTTGCGGGGCGTTTCCCTTCGCCTTTCCCGCCGTCGAGGTGCCGCGGCGCCTCGACGAGCCGGCCTACACCCTCAGCGGCAGCCGTCTCGTCGACTGGTCGCCCCATTCAGGCCGGTTCACCTACACCGACGGGGGCGTCTTCAACAACTACCCGCTCGGCATGGCGAAGCAGCTCGCCAACCTTGTCGACACCGAGCCCAACGACTACACCCGCCGCTTCTATCTCTATGTCTCGCCCTGGGGACGCGGCCGGCAGGAGGTCTCGACCTTCACCGCCGAGGAGGCTTCCATTCCCCAGACCGCGAAGGCGCTCCTCGGCGCGATCTACCAGCAGGCCGGCTTTCAGGACTGGATCGCGACCGACCGCTACAACGAGCTCGTCGCCTGCTTCGACGAACGGGCCTACGCCCTGCGCGACGCCGTCGCCCACATGCCTCCCGCCGAACGCGGCCACCTCCACACCTTGTCCGCCGGCTTTCTCGACGCCTTGTATCCGGAAAACGACGACCAGCGCACGCGCGACTATGCGCGCCTTCGGGCCCAGTTCATGGTCGGGACAGAGGCGGAGGCGCTGCTTGCGGATCACGGCGAGCCCGCCGTCGAGGCCTGGATCCGCGCCGTGCAGGTGCTCGAACGCGCCGCCGGCCTCGGCAACAAGGACATCCTCACCGTCTACACCATCACGGCCGGCGACGAGGAACTCGCGAGTGAGGGCATGCACGCCTTTGCCGGGTTCTTCGATCGAGCCTTCCGCGACTACGACTACAACGCCGGACGGCGCAAGGCGCGCCAGTTCATCGAAGCCCTCCTCGCCCTCCGCGCCGACCCCGCCAAGGCGGCCGGACACCTGCCTCTCCAACCGGGCGAGGCACCGCCGCCGCTGCCCGCCCAGGACGAGTCCCTCCGCCATGCGCAGATGCGCGACATCGACCCTGGCGCGCGCCGGCACCTCGCCGAACGCTTCGGTGACCGAGCCGAGCGCACCCTCCGCCAGCTCGGCGTCAACTGGGTCCTCCGGCGTATCCTCATGAGCTTCGTCCTCAAAAAACGGATACGCGCCTTCCTCGACCTCTGAGGACCGCGAGCCCCCCTGTCCAAGTCACCGCGCGTTGACCGGATCCCAGCCATCATCGCCGCTTAGGATGGAAAGCGGCGTATGGGCGGCCGCGTCGTCGGCCTCGAGCCAGTGCATCCAGTCCTCCCGTGCGGCCGGAGCGGCGCCCGGTCCGAGTTGGCGTATTCGGCACAAAAGGTCGTGGTCTCGGCCCGCCGCTTGTTCCAGTTGTGCCAACCGGCCGGCCGCACCACCTCGCTCATCCGGCAGAAGACCGCTCGTTTCCCGGCGCCTCAGGTGTAGACCGCGATCGCGCTGGACTTGACGAGCAGCCAGACAGGTGAGCCGGGCGCGAGGGCGAGGTCTTCGACGGCTTCGGCGGTAAGCTCGATGGCAAGGGGAGGCAGGTCGACATCGAGCAGACGCGCGGTGAGGACCTGGCGGTGACCGCTTGGTTCGATTCCGGTGAGCCGGGCCCGCAGCCGGTTGCGCGCGGAAAGCCCGTCCACCGGCTGGATCGCGACAAGGATGTCGTGGGCCGGAAGGCCGAGCAGGACGCGCTCTCCGACGGGCGCTTCAACGCGCGGCACCGAGACCATCGGACCGGCGCTCTCGCGCCCCAATTCCACCAACGTGCGATGCGCCTCCTGCGCCTGCACGCGTCCGGGCAGCATGTTCTCGAAGCCCTCGCTCGCCGCGGCCGCATAGACCTCGGCACGCGCCAGCACCTCGACGGGCGCACCGCTCGCCACGACCGCTCCAGCGCGGATCGCGAGCACTTCGTCACAGAGCGCGAGCAGTTCGGCCGGATGGTGTGAGACAACGAGCATGGGGATCTCGAAATGCTCCCGCACGCGGCGGAGGAAGGGCAGAATCTTGCGGCGCAAAGCGAGATCGAGAGAGGCGAGCGGCTCGTCAAGCATGAGCAGGCGCGGCCCGGAACAGAGCGCCCGCCCGAGCGCGACACGCTGCCGTTCCCCGCCCGAGAGGGTCTCCACGGGGCGCGGCAGGAGCGGTTCGAGTTCGAGCACCTCGATCACTTCCCGCCGAATCCGCCCGACATCCTGGCCTTGCGCGCGTGCCCGTCGCGCGCCCACCGCAAGGTTGCCCGCGACCGAACGATGGGGAAAGAGCAGATGGTCCTGCGGCACATAACCGACCCCACGCCGTTCGGGCGGGAGGCAAATGCCGCGGGATTCGTCGAACCATGTCTCACCGCCCACTCGGAGGCATCCGCGCGCGCCACCTCGCAGGCCGGCGACAGTCTCGAGCAAGGTCGTCTTGCCGCTGCCGGACGGGCCAAAGACCCCGACCACACGACCGGCGGTTGTCCAGTCGAGCGCCAATTCGAAACGCTCCAGCGACACGCGCAGCGACAGCTCCAGGGTCGGCGAGATCATGTCCTCGAAGGATTGGAACCGGCCACGGGACGGGGCCGCGCGAGCCATTCAGCGGTCAAGATGGCGATGAAACCAACCACGAGGGCAACCACCAGAAGGCTGTCCGCCCGCGCTTCGTTGCCCGCCTGCTGCGCACTGTAGATCGCCGAGGAGAGGGTTTGGGTGCGCCCCGGAATGTTGCCCGCCACCACCACGGTAGCCCCAAACTCGCCCATCGCGCGGGTGAACCCGAGAATGAGCGCGGCCAACAAACCCTTCGCCGCGAGCGGAAAAGTGAAGGCGAAGAAGGCGCGCCATGGTCCGTAACCCAGGGTGCGCGCCATGGGAGCCAGCCGCGGGTTGACCCCCTCGAAAGCGACCCGCGCGGTTCGCACGACGAGCGGCATCGACATCACCGCGCAGGCGAGCACAACCGCCTTCCAACTGAAGAGGATGCCCAAGTCGATGCCCAGGGTCGAGCGCCCGAGCATGCCATCATCGGCGAGCAGGCTGAGGAGCAGATAGCCCACGGCGGTGGGCGGCAGGACGAGGGGCAAGCCGACAAGCGCGGACACCACCGCCTTGCCGCGGAACTCATGGCGGGCCAGGGCGTAGGCCAGAGCGCAGCCGGGCACCATCACGAGCAAGGTCGCGAGCCCCGCCCAGAGCACTGTCGAGCCCACCACTGTAACCAGATTTTCCATACACTGCAGGACGCCGGGGCCTCTCCCCGCTCAGGCCGGCGGCGCCGGAAGAAAGCGGTGCGCGGCAAAGATCGCCCTCGCCTCATCCCCACGCAGAAACTCGAGAAAGTCGAGGGCCGCCTGCGCCTCTGGCGCATCCGCCAAGACGGCCGCCACGTAGCGGATGGGCGGGCCGGCCGCCAAAGGCACCGCATACAGCACGCGGACGGCGTCGGGCCGGGCGAGGACGTCGGTCTGGTAGACCAACCCGACGACATCGCGACGGCTGGCCACCTGCGCCAGGGCCGCCCGGACGTCTGGCGCCGGCGAGACCCGATCGGACACGGCGGACCAAAGGCTCCCGCCCCTCGCCGTTTCCTCCGCTTCGAGCCAGGACCGCGCGTACTTTCCGGCCGGCACGAAAGCGGGATCCCCCATCGCAAGAAGCCGAAAAGGGAGGGTTCCGAGGTCCCCCGGCACCGCCAGCGCATAGTCGGCGGCGGGATGCGCAATGATCACCAGACGATTCGCGAGCAGGTCCACGCGCGTGTCGGGTCGCAGACGCCCGGCGGCCTCGACCGTATCCATCCATCGCTCGCTTGCGCTGATGAACAGATCCGCTCGCGGCGCCGCCACCAGCTGCTGGGCCAACGCTCCGGAGCCCGCAAAACTGAAGACCAGCTCGACCCCGGCCCTCCGCTCGTAGGCGGCTCCCACCGCCTCCATCACATCCGTCAGGCTCGCGGCAACATAGACCGAGAGCGCTGGACGCGACGTCGTCCCGGCAGGCTGCTTCCCGCAGGCAACGAGCAGGAGCAGCCAGCACACCGCCGGGAGGACTCGGAAGATCGGCTTCATCGAGACCGATGGAGAGCAGGCTTTGCGCCGTTGAGGCAAGCGTGCGTCGCGCAAACGATGTCTGTCCCCACACCCTCCGGGCAACGCTTCACCTCCGCAAACATCATCGCCAGAGGCGGGGATCCGGGAGCGCCGAGGTCCCCGTCGGCGGGGAGAACAACGATGCCCGCACCGCTTCGGCTTCGCCTTCCGCCCACCGCCCACCGATGCTGCGGGCGAGGCTCAGGCCCGGAGGTCGCCCCACTCCGCATGACGCCGCAGGTAGGCATCGGCATAGCTGCAGTCCGGCTGCACCTTGCGACCCCTGGCTCGCGCGTAGGCCAGGGCGGCCCGGGTCAGGGTCCCCGCCACTCCGCCCCCTCGCAGGGTGGGCGGCACAAAGACACGCTCGATCGCGATCACGGAACCCTCTTCCCGATAAGTCAGGGCCGCGCCCGTCGCCGCGCCCGTCATTTCAAATCGTCCCTCCTCCGGCAGGTGCCGGATGCCTTGCTCGCCGGGTGCATGTTTCATGCGCAGGAGCATCCGGGCGACCGACCCAAAAGGCAACCTTCCCCCGGCTGCCTCGTGCTCGTGAACCCAACGGGACCACGTGCGAAGCGGGACTCGGCATCCATATTTTCCCTGCCGACGGGGACGTCGGCGCTCCCGGACTGACTCCTCGTGCTATCGTGCATTCAATCGAGTGGAGACAAACGGGGCAGGTCGTGCGGCGTTCTTCCGCTTCCCCCGGGGAGCCGCTTCACTCGGCGCCGCCCCCGGGGAGCCTCGACCAAGGCGATCCGATGGGGACCTCATTCCCCCGCAAACAACTCGAGCTGGTGGCCCCCGGGCCGCCGAAAGTCATTCACATTCAACTCCTCGGACGTGGGTCGGAGGCCGGCCCGTCGCAACCCGAGACGGTGCAGCTGCGCGAGGTGCTCGCGCCACGGTCCCTGGCCCCGCATGCGCTCGCCAAAGGCGGTGCTGTTGAGCCGCCCCCCGCGCAGTTGGCGAAGCCGATCGAGGACGCGAGCCTGCTTCGTCGGGACCGCCCGTTGCAGCCAGTCGGTGAAGATGCCTTCCACCGCCCCGGGCAGGCGCAGGAGGGTGTAGCCCACGGAGCGCGCCCCCGCCTCCGCCGCCGCCTCGATGATGGCCGGCAACTCGGTGTCGGTCAGACCAGGGATGAGGGGGCCCTGCAACACGCTCACCGGAATACCGGCAGACGCGAGGATGCGCACGACCTCCAGGCGTTGGCGCGGTGAAGCGGTACGCGGCTCCATCACCCGCGCCAGATCCGGCTCCAGCGTCGTGATCGAGAGCGTCACCTGCACACCGTTCCACTCCGCCATCGATGCCAGCAGGTCGAGGTCACGCAGGATGCCTGCGTTCTTCGTGATGAGGCCGACGGGATTGCGGAATTCCGCCAGCACCTCGATGCATCCGCGCGTGATCCCCAGATCCCGCTCGATCGGCTGGTAGGGGTCGGTGACCCCGCTCATCGCCACCACCTGCGGCTCCCACGAGTCCCGGGCAAGGGCTTCGCGCAGCAGCCGCGGCGCCTCCCGCTTGGCGAGGATGCGGGTCTCGAAATCGAGCCCGGCAGAGTAGCCGAGATACTCGTGCGTCGGGCGCGCGTAGCAGTAGGCGCAGCCGTGCTCGCAGCCGCGGTAGGGATTGACGCTGTAGGTAAAGGCGATGTCCGGGCTGTTGTTCTTCGAAAGGATCGACTGCGCGTGGTCGGTGAGGACCGTCGTCGCCCGTCCGACCTCCGCCGCCCGGGCCTCCTCCGCCTCCTCCGGTGCGAAGACATGGGTTTCAAATCGATTGGGCGGATTGGTCGCCGCCCCGCGACCGCGCATGGAAGCTCGTCCTTGCATTTCAAAAAATGAACATACGTTCACATTTGAAGCAAGCGACGATTGCCTCCCGCCTTCAAAAGCCGGGTGGCGAAGACCCTGCCATGGGTGGGGAATAGGGGGCATCGGCCACTCGCCCTCGTTGGGCAACGACGCCCCGATGCGCTCCACCCGGCGCCTGGACAGCAGTTCTTCACCACGACGAGCGGCCCCGGTGCCGCCCTACCCCGGGATCGTGAGCGCATGGCAATGGATCGCACCGAAGTCCTCAAGGAGGCCCAAACAGTCGATCCATAGGAGACCGGCCTCCATTTTCCCCGCGTGGCGCCGTTTCCCTGCGAGGGTAGAGCGAGGGGGTGGTACAGACCATTGTAGTCCGTAAAGGGCGTTTCCTTCGCCCCCGGGGCAGACTCACGATGCATGGAGGAAATCGAAGATCGATTCACCGCAAAGAAGCCCCCGGTCATCGTGAACACTTCCTGCCCCGTCAGCCCTCGTTCACGGGCCCCGTCTCGCGCAGGGCCCGCACGAGCGGACAGTGGGCGGGATCGGCCCGGCCGCCTGACCGGTAGCGCGCGAGCAGGCTCTTTGAACGCGCCGCGAGGAGACGCCGCACCTCCCGCCGCGCCCCTTTGCCCCGCGGGATCTCCATCGTGTCATAGCCCGTGGTTTGGTGGCGCATCCAGGCGATGGTGGCCGCCTCGGCGCGTTGTTCGAGCGGGATGCGCTGCGTCCGCGCGACCGTCCCGCTGCCCACCGGCACGGCGTGGGCGACGATGCGCCGTGCCATCTCCGCGGCGAGCAGGGAGTGCCGTGGAGCGAAGTCGAGATAGGCGAGGACGGCG
>JBKHAU010000107.1:0-7729 GCA_046542725.1 Opitutales bacterium | reverse complement strand
CGCCATGGGCCCAAACGGAGATGTTTGCTTGAAGACGCCGATGAAGCAGTTTGACCCCACCCTGAGCGATCCGGCCGATGTGCTCGGTTCGAACCTGCGCGAATGGTTCGTCGATTACGCCTCCTATGTGGCGACCGACCGCGCCATCCCGCACCTCGCGGACGGCTTGAAGCCGGTTCAGCGCCGCATCCTCCACGTCATGCACGGGATGGAGGACGGGCGTTACAACAAGAACGCCGCGATCATCGGCGAGACGACCAAGTATCACCCGCACGGCGACGCCTCGATTCGCGATGCCTTGGTCCAGCTCGGGCAGAAGGAGCTCGTGATCGATCCGCAGGGGAACTGGGGCAACATCTACACCGGTCACGACGCCGCGGCGCCGCGCTATATCGAGGGGCGCCTCACCGCCTTCGCGAAGGAGGTCGTCTTCAATCCCGCCCTGACCGAGTGGCAAAACACCTACGATGGACGCAAGCGGGAGCCGGTCGCGCTCCCCACGAAGTTTCCCCTTCTCCTCGCGCAGGGTGCGGAGGGCATCGGCGTCGGGCTCTCCTGCAAGATCCTGCCCCACAATTTCAATGAGATCGTCGATGCGATGATCGCCGCCTTGCGGGAGAAGCCGTTCTCGCTCCTCCCCGATTTCGCCACCGGGGGCCTCGCCGATGCGTCGAACTACAACGACGGCCAGTCCGGCGGGCGGGTGCGCGTGCGCAGCCATATCGAGATCGGCAAGCACGGGCGGTCCAATGCCTTGATCATCCGTTCGGTGCCCTACGGCGTGAACACGACCTCGCTGAAGGAGTCGATCGTCCAGGCGAGCCAGAAGGGCAAGGTTCAGATCGAGCACCTCGAGGACAACACCGCCGCCGAAGTCTGCATCGTGGCGAAACTTCCCTCCGGGACGGATCCCGAGCAGATGCGGGACGCCTTCTACGCCTTCACGAAGTGTGAACAGTCCGTCGCGGTCTACGCCTGCGTGCTCGACCACGAGGAGCCGCGCTATGTCTCCGTCTCCGAGATCGTGCAACGGGCCGCCGCCCAGGCCGAGGACATCCTCAAGCGAGAGCTCGAACTCGAACTCGACAAGCTCCGCGGCCAGGAGCTCTCCGCCATCCTCGAGAAGATCTTCATCGAGAACCGCATCTACCGAAAGATCGAGGGCTGCGGCAGCGACGAGGAGATCCGGAGCACCGTGCAGCGCGCGATGAAGCCCCACATCAAGGACTTCCTCAAGGAGCTTTCGGAGGAGCAGATGCACAAGCTTCTGCAGATCCCCGTGCGGCGAATCTCGCGCTTCGACGCGGAGAAGACCGACACCCTCATCGCAAAGTTGCAGGAGCGCATCGCCGAAATCCTCGGGACGCTCGAGAATCTGCGCGCCCACACGATCCAGTATCTGCGCTCCCTGAAGACGCGTTTTGGCAAGGACTTCCCCCGCCGCACGGAGTTGCAGGAGTTCAGCGCGATCAACAAGCAGGAAGTCGCGATCGCCAGCGAGACACTGCAACTCGACCGGGAAAAGGGGTTTGCGGGCTACGCGCTGCGTGGCGCGGATCTCGAGGAGATCGGCAAATGCTCCCCGATGGACGACATGCTCACGATCCAGCGAAACGGCGTCCTGAAGGTGCAGAAGGTCGACGCCAAGGTCTTTGTCGGGACCGATCCCTGGGTCTGCCGCCTCTTCGATCGCAGCGACGACACCGTCTACACCGTGCTCTACACCGACGCCGAATCAGGCCGCACCTTCCTCAAGCGCTTCCAGATCGGCGGCGTCACGCGGGACAAGGATTACCCCGTCGGCGGGGAGGGCAGTACCGTTCTCTGGGTCGGCGCCCACGCCCCCGACACTCCGGAGAAGAAGCTCCCGACCCTCGCCGTCCGCCTCGCCAAGACCACCCGGCAAAAGCAGGGCATGATCGAGGTGAAGGTCGCCGACTACAGCATCAAGAACCGTGGCGCACGGGGCAACCTGGTGACGAAAGCGAGGGTCAAGGCCGTCAGGTTGGCTTGAGTCCGGCGGCGGGTTTGCCGTTTGCCTTGGCCGAAGACGGAGAGGAGCGCTGCCGCCCGGCGGCGAAGTGGCTCACGGCATGCGGGGTGGGGCGGGCGCGGTGCCCATTGCATTATCTGACAGTTCCAGCGCACAACTTTCGCGCAGGGGCTGAACGGGAGGCAGGGTGTGAAGAGTCGATGGCGACATCTCTCCGACCCCATGCTCATGATGATTCCCCAAACTCCCTTCCTCTCGTCGCGCCTTTGGGCGGTCCTGTGTTTGATCGTGGTGTGCCTGCCGCTGTGGGCGGCGGCGGAAGCCTCTTCGGTGCGCCTGAATTGGCTGGAGCCCAACGACGGCAAAGTGGCGGCCGGCACCACCCTGGGCACGGCGTGGCCGATGGGCTTGGTGGACCCCGCAAGTGGTTTTCGCCTCGAAGATCCCTCGGGGCAGTTGCCCTCGGTTGCGGTGCAGAGCTGGCCGCTCGCCTACTGGCCGGATGGCTCGCTCAAGTGGAGCGGGCACGCGGTGGCGCCCGAGTTTTTTGAAGGAGAAGGCTTTGACCTGCGTCCCGTGGCGGAGGCCCCCATCGAAGGGGCGCTGCGGGTGGTGGAGTCGGACGAGGTCATCGAGATCGACACCGGCACCATGCGGGTGCGCGTGCCGAAGGGCGGCGATCGGCTGATCCGTTCGATCGATCGCGACGGGCACCCCTCGGTGAGGAACGGGCGTCTCGTGGCTTTGAGGCAAGACCAGGATCGGGCGGAGCCGGGCAACCCGCTCGAGGTGGCCGCCTTCCAGAGTCGCATCGACCGGGTCGAGCTGGAGCAGTCCGGCCCGCAGCGGGCAGTGGTCCGTTTGGAGGGTATGCATGTGAGCGAAGAGGGTCGTGCCTGGCTGCCCTTTGTCGTGCGGCTCTATTTCTACGCCGGCGACGCGTCGCTGCGCATGCTGCACACCTTCATTTACGACGGCGACGTGCAGGAGGATTTTATCGGCGGATTGGGAGTGCGCTTCGAGGTGCCGATGCGCGGCCACCTGCACGACCGGCACGTGCGCTTTTCGGGCGAGGAGAAGGGACTCTGGGGCGAGGCGGTGCGTGGCCTCACCGGGTTGCGGCGCGATCCGGGGGAGGAAGTGCGGGCGGCGCAGATCGCCGGGCGGGCCACGCCGCCGCTCGAGGAGTGGTGGCAGCGCGTGGTCGATGGCTTGGAGCGGATTCCGGCGTTTGGCGATTTCACGCTCTTTCAGCCGACTCCGGATTCGTTTGCCATTCGCAAACGCACGGCGCCCGGGCACGCCTGGCTGGACAGCGCCTATGGTGGGCGCGCGAGCGGTCTGGTCTACGTCGGCAGCCCGCAGGGGGGCGCGGCCTTCGCCTTGCGGGATTTCTGGCAGAGCCATCCTTCGCAACTCGATGTGCGCGGCGCGACGACGGATGCCGCGGAGGTCACCCTCTGGCTCTGGGCGCCCGACGCGCAGAGCATGGACCTGCGATTCTACCACGACGGCATGGGCCTCGACACCCATGAAGAGCAACTCGCCGCGATGGACATGACGTACGAGGACTACGAGCCCGGCTTTGGCGATGCCAAGGGCGTGGCCCGCACCAGCGAGCTGCGGATCTGGGCGCTGGAGGCGACGCCGGCGCGCGAGCGACTGGTAAAGATGGCGCGCACTGCGGCGGCGCCTCCGCAACTCGTTGCCCGTCCCGAGGACTACAAGGCGGCCGGTGTGTTCGCCGACGCCCTTTGGGACCTGCCCGATCGCTCCACCCCGGCGAAGGCCGCGATCGAGGACCAGCTGGACTTCTATTTCGAGCACTACCAGCGAGAGGTCGACCAGCGAAACTGGTATGGTTTTTGGAACTACGGTGACGTCATCCACAGCTACGACCGGGACCGCCATGTCTGGCGCTACGACATCGGTGGCTTCGCCTGGGCGAACTCCGAGCTCTCGCCCGATATCTGGCTCTGGTACACCTTTCTCCGCACCGGCCGGGCGGACGTCTTCCGCATGGCCGAGGCGATGACGCGCCATACCGGCGAGGTGGACGTCTATCACCTCGGCCGCTTTGCCGGCCTCGGCACACGACACAACGTGCAGCACTGGGGCGACAGCGCCAAACAGCTGCGCATCAGCACCGCCGCCAATCGCCGTTTCTTCTACTTCATCACGGCCGACGAGCGCACCGGCGACCTCATGCGCGAGGTGCTGGGGGCCGAACGCCGCCTCGTCGACGTGCCACCCGGGCGCAAGCTGGGCCGGCCGCCGCCCGACCTCGAGGGCAAGCCCTACTCGATGATGATGAATCTGGGCACCGACTGGAACGCCGTGGCCGCGGCCTGGCTCACCGAATGGGAGCGGACGGGCGAGCCGGAATACCGGGATCGACTCCTCACCGCCATGCGCAGTATCGGGGAAATGGAGCACGGCCTGCTCTCCAGCGGAACCGGTTTCAACCCGGAAACCGGACGCTTCTACCGCGTCGGGGAGGGTCTCTCCGCCTCCCACCTCGCGATGGTTTTTGGCGGGGTCGAAATCAATGCCGAGCTCCTGCAGTTGCTCGACGTGCCCGCCTATGAGGCTGCCTTTATCCAGTACGGACGCTTCTTCAATGCGCCGCGCGAGGAGAAGGAAGCGATCGTCGGCCGACCCTACGGCCGCAACCTGAACCTCGGCCAGGCCCATTCGCGGATGACCGCTTACGCCGCCTGGAAGCTCGACGACGACGCCCTCGCGGAGCGGGCCTGGAGCGAGTTTTTCGGGGCCGCCGCCGGCCCCGAGGTAATGCAGAAGCCGTATCCCCTCGAGCGCATCGAGCCGCCCCTCGTGCTCGAGCCGTTGTGGTATACGCGGGTCTCGACCAACGGGGTCTCACAGTTTGGCCTCACCGCGATCCAGAACCTTGCCCTCATCGGCGAACATGCGCCGCAGACGGTGCCGGAGAATCGAGAATGAAAACGAACCTGCCCACCCAACTCTTCAAGCTGCTCGCGCTCGCGGCCTTCGCGATGGGCGCGGGGGGCGGACCCGCCCACGCTGCCGTCGACTTGATCGAGGGCAGATCTGAAGAAGGCGCCCCGGCGTTTCCCCTGGTGACGGGCGGGGCGGCGGCGCCGATCGTGCTGCCGGGGGACGCCGATGAGGTCGTGCGCATCGCCGCGGAGGACCTGGCAGCCGACATCGCTCGCATCACGGGCATCGCGCCGGAGCTGCAGTCGGGATCGCGCGGCGGATCCACCGGCCCGCGTCTCGAGGTCGTGCTGGACCCCGCCCTGGCGGGGCGCTGGGAGGCCTTTTGCCTCTCGGCTTCGCCGGAGGTCCTGAGGGTGGCGGGGGCGGATCGTCGCGCGCTCGCTTTCGGTCTCTACGAGATCTCCCGCCGCCTTGGCGTCTCGCCCTGGCATTGGTGGGCGGACGTGCCGGTGGCCGGGCGGAGTGAGCTTTTGCTGACGGTGGGGGAAGAGCCGGTGGAGGAGCCGGCGGTGCGCTACCGCGGGATCTTCCTCAATGACGAAGGCTGGGGCCTCGAGCCCTGGGCCAGCACGATCTTCGAACCGGAGGTCGGCAACATCGGTCCGCGGACCTACGCGCGCATCTTCGAGCTTCTCCTGCGACTGCGCGCCAACGCGATCTGGCCCGCGATGCACCCGGGCACCGTTCCCTTCTTCCAGGTGCCCGGCAACGCCGACATGGCCGACGCCTATGCCATCGTGGTGGGCTCGTCCCATGCCGAGCCCATGCTCCGCAACAACGTGGGGGAATGGACCGAAGGCGCCGACCGCTACAACTATGTCAGCAATCGGGAGGGAGTGCTCGAGTATTGGGAGGAGCGCGTGCGTGAGCGCCGCTCCGGCGAGAGCCTCTTCACGCTCGGCATGCGCGGCGTCCACGACAGCGGTATCGTCGGACCGCGCGACCAGGCCGAGCGCATTGCTGCCCTCGAGCGGATCTTTACCGACCAGCGCCAACTCCTCGCCCAACACCTCGGCGACGGCGATCCCACCCGCATCGCCCAGATCTTCGTTCCCTACAAGGAGGTCCTCGCGGACTACCGCGCAGGACTCGAGGTCCCCGACGACGTGACGATCGTCTGGCCGGACGACAACTTCGGCTACGTGCGCCGGTATGCCACGTCGGCGGAACGCGCGCGCGACGGTGGACTCGGGGTGTATTACCATCTCTCCTACCTCGGCTCGCCGCTTTCCTGGCTCTGGCTGGATACGCTCTCCCATGCCCTCGTCTGGGCCGAGATGACCCGTGCCTATGAGCAGGGCGCGGGCACCTTTTGGATCGCCAACGTGGGGGACCTGAAGGGCAACGAGCGCTCGACCGAGTTCTTCCTCGATCTCGCCTGGAAGGCAGACCGCACGGACCCGGAGGAGCCTCGCCGCTTTCTCCTCCGCATGGCCGCACGCGACTTCGGGGAGGAATTTGCCGCGACCATCGCCGACCTCTGGGCGCGGCACCAGCATCTCGCCTTTGCGCGCAAGCCGGAGCACCTCGCCTGGCACCTGCCCTTCACGCCCTATCAGCCCACGACACTGACCGAAGAGGAGATCCTGCAACGACTGAAGGCCTACGGCGCGCTCGCTCGCGATACCGAGGCCGTTGCGCAGAGCATTCCCGAGACCCACGAGGATGCCTTCTTTCAGCTCGTGGAATATCCCGTCCTGGCGGCGGCGGCGGCCAACGAGCGCTACTTCCTGGCCGAGCTTTCGCGGCTCCAGCGGGCGCGCGGCGATGAGCGCGCCAACGCCACCTTTGCGGCGACCGATGCGGTCGAGCGCCGCATCCGCGACCTGACAGATCACTACAACGATGGCATCGCCGGAGGGAAGTGGCGCAACATCATGACGGTCAATGGTATATCGCCGAGGGAATGGCGCCGGTTCCAGCCCGATCCCGGCCTTCTGCCGCTGAACTCCTACGCCCAGGAGGCCATTCCGCCGCCCCCACCGGAGGTCGCTCCGGAGCCGGAGCTTGCGACCCGCACGGCCCCGGCCGGGGCCCGCCCCGGGGACCTTGTCGAAGAGGGTGGGGTGGTCTCGATCCACGCCGGCCATTTCACCGCGGAGAGGCCGCTCCCGGACGGCGCGGGCTGGCGAGTGGTCCCGGGGCTCGGCCGCACGGGCTCGGCTGTCACCGTGCTGCCCTCGACGGCGGAGATCACCCCGGCGGCGGCGCCGCGGCTGTCCTACCGCTTTTACGTCTCCACTGGAGGTGTCGCCACGGTGCATCTTCGGCTCCTGCCGACCTTCCCCATTGTGGAGGGAAACGGACTGCGCCTCGCCCTCGCGATCGACGACGGTGAGTTGCATCGCCTCAGACTGACCGAGGGCTTCACCCCCGGCTCCGCCACCTGGAAGCAGCGGGTCCTGAGCAATGCCACCGAACTCAGCTACCAACTCCCTGCACCGCTCGCCCCCGGTTGGCACACCCTGCATCTGGTGGCGGTGGACGCCGGCGTCGTGGTCGACAAAATCGTCATCGATCTGGGCGGCCTCCAGCCCTCCTACGATGGACCGCCCGAGACACGCCTCCGTTGAGCGACCTGACCCCGGGCGCGGCCGACGCGCCTTCCTCTTGTTGAACCCCATGATGATAATGTCCCGATTTTTGATGACGTTCTTCGCCGGTCTGCTGGCGTTCTCCGTAAGCGCGCGGGCTCCGCAGACTCTTGACCGCTCGCTCGATCCCACCGCGCTTGGCGTCCGTCCGTCGTCTCCC
>JBKHAU010000106.1:0-7762 GCA_046542725.1 Opitutales bacterium | reverse complement strand
GGCGGCCGAGGCGAGGGCGCAGGTCGATCGCCGTGACGATCTCGCCACGCAGGTTGAGAAGCCCCTTGACCGCCTCGTGGGCCAGCGGCACGGGCTCGAGCACGCGGGCCTTGAGGACCTCCTGCACGCGCAGCACTTCGACGCCGAAGAGGAGTCCGTCGACCTCGAAGGTGCAAAACTGCTGGGTGGGGACGGCGATCGGGCTCATGAGGCGCGGCGGTGATGGCGGCGATTGAAGGCGGCGAGGACGGAGGGCAGGTTGACCAGATCGGTGATGTGCTCCGCGATGATGGCAGAGCCGAGGATACCGGGTCCCTCGCTCTCGGGCTGAAGGCGCACCTCGGTCTCGAGGATGTCGTGGATCGCGTCCACGACGACGCCCACGAGCTGGTCGTCGACCCGGCAGACGATGACGTCGAGGAGGTCCGGCGGCTCGACCGTGGTCGCCTGACGGGCCACCCCGGGGAGGGCCTGGGCGAGTCGCAGGATGGGAAGAATGGCACCGCGATACTGCACCGCCTCGGCTTCGCCCGCGCGCTCGAGGGCGCTGGCGGGAAATTGTTCGAGGCGCGCCGCCTGGTCGAGGGGCACCGCGAGATGGGGCCGACCGGGCAGGGAGAAGAGGAGGAGCTGGGAAGCTTCTCCCGCGGTCGCGGCTGCCTCGGATTCGACACCTGCCGCGAGCGCGAGGGTTTCGGCCCGTTTCTCCAGGCGGGCGCGCGCGGCGAGACCGAGGACATCGAGGATGAGGGCCACCTGCCCGTCGCCCATGATCGTCGCGCCGGCAAAGACGGCGAGGCCCTTGAGCTGGCGGGAGAGCGGCTTGACGACGATCTCCTCGGTATCGCAGACCGCGTCGACGACGAGGCCGAAGGGGTCACCGTCGGCCTGCACGACGACGATCGTGCGCTTGGCGCCCTCCGCCGCTGGCGGGAACCCGAGCTCACTCCGCAGGGAAACGAGCGGGAGGAGGCGCCCGCGAAGGCGAAAAACCGGCTGGCCGTAGACTTCCTCCACCTGCCCCTGCGGGTCCCCCGGGGCGAGGCGGACGAGTTCGAGCAGATTGACCTGGGGCACGGCAAAGCGACGCTCCTCCACCCGCACGATGAGGGCAGGGATGATGGCAAGAGTGAGGGGGATGCGGATCTTCACCGTGGTCCCCGCGCCGGCTGTCGTCTGGAGGTCGACCGAGCCGCCGATCTTTTCGATATTGGTGCGCACGACGTCCATCCCGACGCCCCGCCCGGAGACATCGGTGACGGTCTCGGCGGTGGAGAAGCCGGGGCTGAAGATGAGGTTCACGAGTTCGCGCTCAGAGAGGCGATCGGCCTCCTCGGGCCGGATGAGGCCGCGCTCGAGGGCCCGCGCGCGGACCTTGTCGAGGCGGACGCCGGCACCATCGTCGATGATCTCGATGTTGACCTGGCCGCCCTCGTGAAAGGCTCGCATGACGAGGTGGGCCTGAGTCGGTTTGCCCGCCGCGGCCCGTGCTTCGGGCGACTCGACGCCGTGGTCGACGGCATTGCGGATCAGGTGAGTGAGGGGGTCGCGAATGGCTTCGAGAATCGTGCGGTCCAGCTCGGTCGTCTCGCCGACGAGCTCGAGGCGGACCTGTTTGCCAAGACCTGTCGCAACGTCCCGCACGATGCGCGGGAACTGCCCCCAGACGGTGCCGATGGGCTGCATGCGCGTCTTCATGATCCCCTCCTGGAGGTCGGAGGTGATGTGGTTGAGCCGCTGCGAGACCTGCTGGATGGAGCTTTCGTCGAGCCGGCCTGGTCGGGCCGCCTGTCCGAGTTGGTTGCGGGCGAGGACCAGTTCGCCGGCGAGGTTCATGAGGCGGTCGAGGAGGTCGACATCGACCCGCACGGTCGTGCCGCGGCTCGTCCGGCGCGCCGTCACCGGAGGAGTGCCCGGCGCGGACGCGGCCTCGGGTGCGAGAGCGTCCGGGGCCCCTGGCAGCGTGACGGACTCGGCGCTCTCCTCTTCGCTGAAGAGCCCCCAGTTCTCGTCCTCCCCGGTCGAACCGGCGGGCATGTTTTCGGCGGCGGGGACGGCTTCCTCGGCTGGCTCGGGAGTCGCTTCCTCGTCGTCATCGAAGAGGCCCCAGTTGTCCGAGGTGTCGAGGGCTTCGGTGAGGGGCTCGCCCTCGTCTGCGGCGGGTGCCGGAGCGTCCGCCGGGGCTGCCACGCGGCCCTCTTCCGCGGGAGCCCGTCCGGCGGCAATGTCGCCAAGGCACAGGATGAGGTCTTCATGGGTCTCGGCGCTCTCCTTGCCGGTCTCCTCGATCGCGGCGAGTTCGGCGCGCAGCGTGTCGGAAAGGGCGAAAAGGGCCGCAAGGCACGCCGGGGTCGCGCTCAATTGGCCACCGCGCAAGAGGTCGAGGACGTTTTCCCCGGCATGGGCGACGTCCTGGATGCGCCGAAAGCCGAGGCAGCCAGCCGTGCCCTTGAGAGTATGCACGACGCGGAAGATGGAATGGAGCAACTCGGGATCGGCCCCGCCGCCCTCGAGGGTGAGGAGGTCCCGGTCGAACTGGTCGAGCCCCTCTCCGCTCTCCGTCACCATATCGCGGAGAAACTGCTGCTGGAAGTCCGCGTTCATCCCACGCGGGCCGCGCTGGGCAGGACCTTGGCGACGAGGGCGACGAGTTGCTCCTGGCGAAAAGGTTTCACAATCCATCCGGTGGCACCAGCGGCGCGGGCCTCATTCTTTTTCGCGAGTTCGGACTCGGTCGTGAGGATGAGGATCGGCACCTTGCGTGCGCCGAGAGCCTGGCGGGCCCGGCGGGTGAACTCGATGCCATTCATCCGTGGCATGTTCACGTCGGTGATGATGAGGTCGACGGCGTTGGCCGAGAGCTTCTGCAACCCTTCCACTCCGTCGTGGGCCTCAATCACCTCGTGCCCCGCATTGCGAAGGGCGAAAGCGACCATCTTGCGCATGGTGATGGCGTCGTCGACTGCGAGAATCTTGTACTTCATGGCGGACTGCCTGTTTTAGTCGGTCGGACCCGCCCGGGTTTGAGGGTTTTCACCCGTAGGCGGTCAAAAAAGTTCGATGCCGTCGTCGAGGTCGACCGGCGGCGGAGTCGCGCGGGCAGGGGAACGACGGGCAGGGGCGGTCGCGGCGGGCCGAGCGGGTGATGGCGCGGAGGGTGGAGCGGAGGCCGGCTCCGCGGTGTCGAAGAGCTCGAGCTCGGTCGCGTCGTCGCCTTCGAGCACGGCGGGCGTCGCTCCATCCCGCACCTCGGCGTGGACAAGGCGTTCGGAGCGCATCGAATAGCGGCGTGCGTGGTCGGCGAGGAGTGCGCGGTCACGGTCGCAGGAGCGGTCCCCGAGCCCGTGAAGACAGCTCCCGAGGAGGCGCTGGGCGCGGTGAAACCCCTGCGCAACTGTCTCCAGATCGGCGATGCCTTCGTCCATCTGTCCGCTCAGCTGCTGCACCGCGTCGACCGCCTCGACGAGCCCGGTGAAGACGCGCAGGGTGCGGTCGCGGAAGGCATGCAGGTGTGTCTCGACGGGGCCGCGACGCTCGCGGAGGGCTTTTTCATGCGCCCTTCCGGAGGTGCTGAAGTCCTCGAAAAGAGCGAAGAGGGCAGTCGTCGCCTCGCGCAGTTCGTCGATGTCGGTGGCCAGACGGGTGCCCGCGCCGGTGAGCTCGAGCGAGATCTCGGCCGTGCGCGCAGCGAGGGTATCGAGGCCGGTGCCGGAGGAAATCTGCTCGGAGCGGATCTGGGCATTGAGGGCGATGAGGTGCATGTTGATCGAGACTTCTGCGAGGGCGGCGTTGATCGTCTGCACGATGTTCGCGGCGGGGCGCGCTGCCTCGTAGAGTTCATCCATCACCTCGTTGGTCTGGTCGACCATCTCGGCGATGTCGGAGAGGGCATCGATGAGCGTCTGCACCATGCCGTCGGCCGAGGCGATGGAGGTCTCGTCGCGCGCCTCGTGGGTGCAATGCACGTCGACCCGTTCGGCGAGTTCGCGCATCTGCGCGTTGCCCTCGCGAAAATCGCGGGTCGCCCGCTCGAGGGTGCGGTTCACCTCGCGGAGCTGCCGGTCCGCGAGGCGGGTCATTTCGGGGAGCGACCGGTCACTCGTCTGGATGCTGCGCAGGGCCTCGAGGAGGTGGGCGGTCTGCTGACTCACGATGTCCTGCGCCTGACCGGCGGTGACGACGTCTTCGATGGTCCGTGCGAGATCGCTCGACAGCTGCCGGGTCTGGGTGTCGTGCGCCTGGCCGCGCTGCAGTTCGGCGTCGAGTCGCTCGAGGGCGGAGCCGATGTTCTTTTGTTCGGAAGCGATGCGGACCGCCTGCCGGCGAAGGCGCTCGCTATGGCGCAGCCGCACTTCGGCGAGCGTCTCATGTGTGCGCTCGAGCGCGTCGGTGTTGCCTTGAAAGGTGTCGCTCACGAGCTTGCGCAGGCGCGCGATCTCGCTCGAGACGGCGAGAAAGGTCTCACGCTCCTCCTGCGGAAGTGCGGCGGCTTCCACCCGGAAAAGGATTTCGATGTAGGCGAGGGGAGCGAGGATCGCCTCAATTTCAGCCTGAAAGCCCAGCATCGAGGCCGTCTGGTCCTCGCAGCGCCGGAGGAGGCGCAGGAGTTCATCCTGGCGCTGGACGAGGCGGGCAAGGTGCTCGAGTGGGGCGTCGAGCATCTCCACCGCCTCCTGAAAGAGGGAGGCGCCTTCCACGCGGCCGCTTGCGAGATCGGCCAGTTCATGGCTGCCCTCGACGAGCCCCTGCATGCGCTCGGCGAGGGGCTCGAGATGATCACCGAGGCGGATGAACGCTGCCTCGAGAGCCTCGTTGGAGCGCACGAGAAGGGCACTTGCGCGGCCGACGGAAGCAGCCGTTGCGAGATGGCCGCGGTGGCCGCGGAAGCGTCGCAGGCCACGTCCGGGCAGGTCCGCGAGTCGTCGCAGTGCAGTCCAGGGAGGGTGCGCAAGGGAGCGGAGAACGGGACGCACGGAGGTCAATGGTTGACGACCTCGGCGTGCTGGTCGATGCGGGTGAAGGTCATCATGCGCTCCACCGTGGGGTGGGAGACGCGGATCCGCACCTGGGCGTCCTGGGCCTTGGCCCGGCGCAGTGCGCTGACGATGAGATTGAGCCCGACGGAGTCGATCATGCGAGCCGCCCTGAGGTCGAACTGCACGAGCGCGCCGGCGGTGAGCCCTTCGCAAACGGCAAAGAGTCCAGGTCGGACAGCGTCCGCGTTGGTGCTGAGGATGTCGCCCTGACAGACGTAGATGTGTGAGTTCTCGGCCTTCATAGGGCGTCGTTTTCGGTGGTGAAAAATTCCATCCGCACGCAGCGGCCGTCGTCGGCGAGCGCAAAGGTGTCGGCAAGGTTCTTGATGAAGAGCAGTCCGCGATGCGCGGTGAGCAGGAGATCGCCCGCCGCGGTCTCGTGGCGCTCGAGGTCGAAGCGGTGCCCGGGGCCGTCGTCCACTACCTCGAGGCACACTTGGCCCTGCTCCCGGTGGTAGCTCAGGCGCACCCCGGCGCGGCCCTCCGGCCGATCGGCGAGACCATGCTCGAGGGCATTGAGGAGGGCTTCGCGCAGGCAGAGGACAATCGAGCAGAGGCGATCATCGGCCATCTGCGGCAGGGCCACCTCGAGGCTGCGTTCGCAGAAGCGCTGCAGCCGGTCGATCTCGCTGGCTTCCTCGGCGCGATAGGTTTGGTGGAGAAGGGGGGACCATGCCGTGTCGGCCTTCGTCGGGTCGGGCGCGAGGTTGGTCCGCACCACCACGATGTCATCTTCCGCCCCGGCCACGAGCGCGTCGACCCCCACCCGGTCACTGAGCAGGCGGTGGGCGAGGGCCAGTGGATCGATGGAGAGCTGCCCGGCCAGTTCTTCGAGCCCGTCCGACCAGAAGAGCAGATGGCTCGAAGGGGCCTCGCGCCGGACCGGTTCGGGGATCTCCGCAAACCAGCCGAGGGGACTCGCCGCATCCCCCTGCAGGCGCACCACCCGGCCGTCTGGCTCCCCCAAAACAGGGTAGGGAAACCCACAGTTGATCATCTCGACAAGACCCGTCGTCGGCTGGATTTCGGCTCCGAAGGCCGCAATCGAGAGCTCCACGTCGCCGCTCTGGTTCCAGCCTTCGAGAAGGAGCTGGTTGAAGAAGCGAAAGATCTCCGCGAAGGTCGCGCCTCTCTCCGACATGCCGCGAGCCACCCCCTGGAAGTAGATCGACTGATAAGCCGTGTTGAGGCTGTGTCCGGAGACATCGGAGGCGAGCACCACGATGCGTCCGTCCGGTCGGGTGAGGATCGAGACAAAGTCCCCGCCCGCCCGTGCAAGCGGCTGGAAAAACACCTCCACCCGTCCTTCCTCCTGCGCGGTATGCAGGCCGAGAAACTTCAGCTGGCACTCTCCGAGGGTGCGGGCGGCCGTCGCATCGGCCCGCAGACGGCGCTGTTGGGCGGTCTTCTCGAGGGCCGTTGTCATCGTCTCGAGGAGCGCGCCGGCGCGCTCTCCTTTCTGGAAATAGCCGTGCGCCCCTCCGCGCAGCGACTGCATCAAGAGGTCCCGCTCACCCTCCGCTGAAGCGATCACGACGGCGAGCGTCGGATCGGCCGCACGCACCTGACAGAGCAGGTCCAGCCCCGTCCCGCGCGGCATGAGGTAGTCCGAAAGAACGGCGTCGAAGTGGTCACAGCCCTCCGTGCGCAAACGCTCGAGGCCCTCCTCGATGTCCGTCGCCATGACACATTCACAGATCTTGCCGAGGACCATCTGAAAAATCTGCCGAGCCACCGCCTCATCATCCACGATGAGCACACGGGGGCGATCTCGGACCTCGGCTACCACGACTTCTGTATCGGACGAGCGGCCGCCCGCTTCATCGCGATTTCATTTCCGAGCGCACCGCTGCCGTTTGCCCGCCTCTCGCTGGCGGCAGAAAGAGACGACCGCCTTTCCGCGGCCGGCAAGCGAGGCACCCGCGGACGAGGCGCAGGAGGCGGGCCAGAATGGCCCTGAAATGTGCGTCAAGGCAGTGTCAAAATCGCGCATGAGCGCTTTTTGAGTTGGCGGCTAAGGGATTCTTTCAAGGCCGTTTGGAGATATTGAGAGGGTCGCTAGGCAACCTCTGCGGTCGGCCGAGAAATATTCTCTTTAATCGAATTTCAGGGCTGAAGACCCCTGCACCCTAACCGATGTGGAGGGCACCAACCCAACCATTGAGTGATTGAACCTAAAAAACTGGAAGGCCGCTTGGCGGCGCCGCGAGGGCGTATTTTGCGTCGATGGGCTGACGCCGCGATGAACTGGTCCTCGACGCGCCACCTGGTGGAGGTGCGCGAAAGCCTCCACGGCCTGCGCCCGCTCCTGGCCGGTATCATCCGGCAGAGCGGGGCCCACTTTACGGGGTGTGGAGCGGTGGTCTCGGAGTTCGTCGCAAGCGCCGGGGAGCTGCGTGTCCAAAGCGAGCGACTGAGCGAGCTGTCTGCCCGGGCCTCGGACCCCGCGACTTCGCCCGTTCTTGCCTTTGCGGAGGCGAGCCGGGCGGCGGTCGAGCGGTCGAACACCGTAGGGCAACTGCTCGAGAGGCTGGGCGAGTCACTCGAGTGCCATCGCAGCCGTCTCGCGGGACTGATCCGGGACCAACAGGCCCTTCTTCGGGTCTTCGCGCCGATGAAGTCGCTCAAGGCACTCTTTCGCATCGAGTCGGCTGCCCTCGAGGTGGGTCAAGCGGAGGCTTTCGCGGCCGTCACGCAGGAGATCGACCGGCTCGACCGCAAGATCC
>JBKHAU010000105.1:0-7786 GCA_046542725.1 Opitutales bacterium | reverse complement strand
ACATGGAGGACATCCGCTACGGGATCATCTTCTGTGCCACCAAGCTGATGGTCGACGAGCTCGTCGAGCGCCTCATCGCCCGCGGCTACATGGCCGACAAGCTCCATGGCGACATGACCCAGCCGATGCGCGAGCGCGTCATGAACCGCTTCCGCAAGCGCTCCGTGGAGTTTCTGGTCGCGACCGACGTGGCCGCCCGCGGGCTCGACGTGAAGGACATCGAGGTGGTCTTCAACTACGACCTGCCCAACGACGGGGAGGACTACGTGCATCGCATTGGCCGGACCGGTCGCGCCGGCAGCGGGGGCAAGGCCATCACCTTTGTGGCGGGTCGTGAGGTCTACAAGCTGAAGGACATCATCCGCTTCACCAAGGGGAAGATCCGCCGTGCCACCGTGCCGACCCTCGAAGAGGTCGAGGAGCGGCGCGCGAGCGTCTTTTTCGAGACTCTGCGTGCCACCCTGGAGGCCAACGAGTTCAGGCGCTACGACCACCATACCGATCGGCTCCTCGAGCAGGGCTACTCACCGACCGATATCATCTCGGCCCTCATCCACCTGCGCGAAGAGGAAAATCCGAAAGCGACGGGGGAGGAGATTCCGATCATCCCCGAGCGACCGGACCGCGAGCAACGCTTTGGCCACCGAGGCCCCGGCAAGTTCCACGGCGACAAGTTCGCGAAAAAGCGGCCCTTCAAGAGCGGCGGCAAGCCCCATCCCTTCGCCGGCAAGAAAGCGAAGAAGTTCAAGAAACGCCCCTGAGCCCGGTCCCGGTGTCGTCGGGCGAGTCGTCGGCGGTCGGCTGAAGAACCGCCGCGAGGAGCGTGGGAAGGGCGCTGCGCCAGCTGTTGGGGTGGTGCGTCCCTTCCGCGATCTCACGATAGTCGACGGCATACCCTTTGCGCTGTAGGAGGTCGCGCAGGCGTCGGTTGACGGCGAGCTGGGACTCCTTTTGCACCACATCCGGGCGGTGTTCGAGCGGCGCCTGGGTCTCCGCGTTTCCCACTTCGAGGTGGAAACGCAGCGGCGCCGCCGGCCGCTCCTCGAGGAGGTGGAGAAAGGCCCCGTCCTCCGCCCAAAAGGCGCCCGATTGGGACAACACTCGCCCGAGGCGCCCACCGTTCTCGAGCGCCGCGTAAGCCGCCGCGAGGCCAGTGTAGCTGGCCCCGCCGATGATGCGTCGCGCGGGATCCGACGCGAGGTCGAATCGGCTCTCCAGCCAGGGCAGCAACTCGTCCCGGATGAAGGCCGCGAAGGGCGGGTGGCAGGGGCACTCCACCCAGCGCCGCGCCGGGCTGTGGCGTGAAACAAGGACCGCCAGTGGAGGTGGGATGCGGCCGGCCTCCTCGAGTTCCTCGAGGCAGGAGAAGACGTCCATCTCCTCCCGATAGACCTCGCCATCCAGCAGGATGAGGAGGGGCAGATGCGTCCCCGGCGAGCGGCGAATCCAGAGGGGCCTTTCATTGCCGAGGACGGAGCTGTGGAAGCGATGGGTTTGCTCGCGCACGATGCCTCAGCCTCGGGTGATTCCGGAGCTGACGCCAGCCGCGCGGCGAGTTTTCCGCGCGGATGGCGATGCGTGCGGGCGCGGTTTACCGGCCGGGCAGGCCGAGGCCGACGCCGGCGTGCCAACAGTCTTCGAGGAGGCGCTGCGCACCCTCCACGAGCTGGCGCAGGTCGCCCCCGCGCTGTATCGAAAAGGTCACGACACCGTTGCGCAGGCACATCGTGATGGCGGGCTGGGGCAGGACGAGGGTGAGCCAGGCGGCATCGGCGGGGTAGTCGAGAAGGGGCGCGAGGTGCGGGGCGTCCTCGAGCTTGTCGATCGTCGCCTCGAGGTCCACCGCCTCGGTGAACTCCACCTGGACAGTATCGCAGTGCGTCGCAAAGACTGAGAGAAAGGCTTCGCTCGTGACGATCTCGGGAGAGCGAAAGGCGCGCACCTCGAGCGGCAGGCGGTAGCCGCGCGCCTCTGTCGGGTCCTGTTCCACGGCGAGATGCACGGCGAAGGCCGGAGTCTCGATCGTGGCGGCGCCGTGTTCGCAGGTGTAGGCGAGTTCGCGCCGTTTATAGCCAAAGGCCGCTCGCAGTTGGCGATGGAGGGCATCGGCCCGCTCCGCCACCTCGTCGGTCCCCACCTTGCGGACGAAGGCCTCCGTCGCCGCGGTGTGCCCGTCGGGCTCGTGATGGGCGCCCTTCAAAAAACCGCGCAGGCGGCGCACCCGGCCGTGCTCGACCCCGTATAGGCTGGCCCTCGCCCAGACGTTGGCTTCGGTCTCATTCATGGGAGGGATCGCCGGGACTAGGCCTCGAGGAAGTACTGCTGCTTCCAGCCGAGGACCGTCTTCACGCGCTCGTTGGAGATGAGCGCTTCGCGGCCCTTGAAGTCGTAACGCAGGTCCTTCACTCCGGGCAGGAAGCGCTTGATGAGTTCGGCCGAGGGCTTGTTCGAGGAGGTGTCGTCGGCCGCGAGGATCATGGGCTGGCAGCCGATGCCCTCCGCCTGGATGGCGAGTTCGCAGGCGTTGGCCACATCGCGTGCGTCGATGTAGGACCAGAGGATGCGCAGGCGGGCCTCCGGCTCCGGGTAGAGCGCCTTGATCTGCGCATGCATCGCCGGGGTGAGGATGTTGCCGAGGCGAAAGGAGACGACCTGCATGCCGGTGCGGCGGTGAAAGGCCTCCGCGGTCGCTTCGTTGACCACCTTGGAGAGCCCGTAGCAGTCCTCCGGACGCTGGGGGTGGGCCTCGTCGATGGGCAGGTAGTCGGGTTCGAAAAACTCGCTTGCGAAGCAGATGCCATAGGACGACTCGCTCGAGGCGACGACGACCTTCTGGATCCCATGCACGGCGCAGGCCTCGAGCACGTTGTAGGTCGAGAGCGTGTTGACGCGAAAGACCTCGTCGTTGGGGTGCTCGTAGGCGCGGGGGATCGCGGCGAAGTGGATGACCGCGTCGTAGGGCGTGCGGTTGCCCGTGCCGTAGGGCGAGAGCGCATTGGCCACCTGCCCGGCATCTGTGAGGTCGGTGAGGATGGTGGGGCAGAGCGGCTCCTCGGGGCGGCGGTTGTCGAGGTTGGTCACCTCGTAGCCCTGCTCGACGAAGTGTTTCACGATCCAGTGCCCGGTCATGCCGCTGCCGCCGGTGATGGCGACGCGCTTGTTCTCCTTGGTAGTCATGTCGGGAAAGTGCCCCGACGACTGCCGGAGGCCAAGCCGCAAGGTGAGAAAGCTCAGCGCGCGACGGCGTAATAGACGATGTAGGACGGGCGCTTGGCGGCCGGGTAGGCGCGCGTGGGAACCGCCTCGATGGCGAACCCCGTCCGGCGCAGGCGCTTCGCAAAGGCCGCATCCGCGCTCGCCGACCAGAAGGCGATCTGCCCGCCGGGGCGGAGGGCCCTCTTGAGGCGTTGCAGGCTGGGGTCCTCGTAGAGGGCGGCATTGTCTGCCTGCACCATCGCGGTCGGCCCGTTGTCGACATCGAGCAGGATGCCGTCGTAGGCCGCGGCCTCGCTGGCCGCGAGCAACGCACCGACATCGCCCGTATGGACCTCGACCCGGGGATCATCGAGGAGGGCACCGTTGAGCGCGCGCAGATGCGCGCGGTTCCAGTCCACCACGGCGGGCAGGAGTTCGGCCACCGTCACCCGACCATCCGCCGGCAGATCGGCGAGCACCGCCCGCAGGGTAAAGCCGAGCCCGAGGCCCCCGATGAGATAGCGGGGCGCCGGTCGGCCGCGGAGATGGCGCGAGACCCGCTCGCCCATCTCCACCTCCGAGGTCGTGGTGAAAGAGTGCATCAGCTCACGCCCGTCGAGGAGGATCTGGAACTGGCCGTCGTGCGCGTAGAGGGTGAGGCGGCCGCCGTCGGGCGTGCGGGTTTCGGCGAGGAGGTGGCGGGGTTTCATGGACGGGCGGCAGCGGAGACGAAAGTCGGGATCACTACGGCTTCCGGGCGCGGTCGGCGCAAGGCCGCGTGCCGGGGAGGGGGCGATGTTTTGCTTCGCCCGCCCGCCGGCGTGCTCCATGCTCGCGTGATGATCCAGATCGGGAAATACAACCGCCTCAAGGTGCTGCACGAGACGCAGAGCGGCTACTACCTCGACGGCGAACACCTCGGCGAGATCCTCCTGCCCGGGGCCCAAGCCCCCAAAGACCTCGCCTGGGGGAGCGAGATCGAGGTCTTTTTGTATCCCGATTCCGAGGACCGCCTTGTCGCCACGACACAGAAGCCCAAGGCCACGGCGGGCGAATTCGCCGCCCTCGAGGTGTTGAGCGTGCATCCGCGCATCGGCGCCTTTCTCGACTGGGGGCTGGGCAAGGACCTGCTCCTGCCTTATCGCGAACAGGGCGCGGAGCGTGTCGCCGAGGGCGACCGCGTGGTGGTCTGCGTGCTTTTCGACGAGCGCAGCAGCCGCCTCATCGCATCGACCCGCCTTGCCCGCCACATGCGCAAGACGCCGCCGCCTTTCACCTCCGGCCAGCGGGTCTCCTTTCTCGTCTCGCACCGCACCCCGCTCGGCTACCAGGCGATCGTGGAAGACGGCTACAGCGGGCTGCTCTACCACTCCAGCCTCGGGTCAACGGTGCATCCCGGCGAGCGTCTCGAGGGCTACGTCACCGGCCTTCGGCCCGACGGCAAGGTCGACCTCAGCCTCGATCCCGGTGGCCCGCGCCGCACGGGCGACCTCGCGGAACAGATCCTCGAGGCGCTCGAGGCCCACGACGGGCGTCTGCCCTACGACGACTACTCGAGCCCGGACGAGATCCGCGCCCAGTTCGACACGAGCAAAAAGGCCTTCAAGCGCGCCCTCGCCACCCTCTACAAGGCACGCCGAATCCGCTTTCCCGAAGCCGGTGGGATCGAGCGGGCGTAGAGGTTGGGGAGTCTCAAAGCAGCCGGGCGAGGGCGCCCTGGGCTTCGACCGGAAGGTGCACCCAGCCCTCGCGGGCGGCGACATGGGCTTGAGAACGCTCTGGGCTTGCCGTTCGCCCTATCGCCGCCGCTCGCGTCGTGAGGGCGGCGACAAGGGCATCGAGCACATGGTCGCTGACCCAGATCGCGCTTGCCGCGGCGAGTTGCGGAAGGGCCGCGCCGAGTGCGCGCAGGAGTTCCGCGCGTACCTTGGCCGGGCCCTCGCCGTTGCCCTTGTAGCCGCGGTGCGGCAGCCCCCACGCCCGCAGTGACCCCGCCGGATAGACTTCAAAAAAGCGTCCCGGCGCCCCGCTCTTGTCCTGCTCCCCATGCCGCTCGAGCAATGCCATCGCGCGCATCGCGGGCAGCGCGATGCGGTCGGTCGAGACGCTCAGCGGCCAGAGACCAAGGCGCGCATGGACCTCGCGGTCCGTCTCCCGAAACCGCAGCCGATCCCGCAAAGTCGTGTCCCAGCGCGCATGCGGCCAGGCCCGCACCGCCTCCACAAACGCCTCCGGCCACCCCAGGGGCGCATCGATGCCGACCGCGTCGGCCCGCGCGATGAGCGTGTCGAGTCGCTCATCGTCGCAGCCCTCCGCCTGCTCCACGACCTCCACCCGCCCGCCGTCCCACCCCAGCAAACAGGCCGCGGTTTCTTTGGCCTGGGAAGAGAGATCGATGCCGAGGGTGCGCATGCGCTCAACCGTGGAGCATCGATTGTTTTCGCACCAGCCGATTACGGTAGGTGGCGCTGCAATCCGCACGAAAAACGGGTGCCGACGCTGCCGGATGCGAGGTCCGGATGGCTCGCCCAGATGTTGGTCAAATTCAGAACAGACTCGGCTTCAGCGCTTTGGAAGGACCTTGTGGTCTTCTGGCATGGCCTTCGCGACGCTCTCTCCCATGTCACAATACAACCTCTCCGAAAAGAATGTCGCGGTCGTCGTGACGGATGGATTTGAGCCCTCCGAGTTCACCGAGCCGGTCAAGGCCCTGCGCGAGGCGGGTGCCTCCGTGCGCGTGATCTCGATCCACGAGGGTGAGATCAAGGGCAAGGGCGGCGAGCCCACCGTCCAGGTCGACGCGCTTGCCAGCCAGGTCACGCACGAAGAGTTTCACGCCCTCCTCCTTCCCGGCGGGGTGGCGAATCCCGACACCTTGCGCACCGATGGCGACGCCGTCGCGTTGGTGAAGAGCTTTTTCACCGCCGGCAAGCCGGTCGGCGCCATCTGCCACGGCCCGCAGGTCCTCATCGAGGCCGATGTCGTGCGCGGTCGCAAGCTGACCTCCTTCCCCTCCGTGAAGACCGACCTGATCAACGCCGGGGCCGACTGGGTCGATGAGGAAGTGGTCGTGGACCAGGGCCTCGTCACGAGCCGCCAGCCCGACGACCTCCCCGCCTTCAACGCCAAGCTCCTCGAGGAGATCGCCGAAGGCGTGCACGCCGGCCAGCATGCCTGAGACAGGCGCACCTGATGCCATCGATTGTCCCGGAGAATGGATACGTGGCCGGCGCGATGACGATGGCCTCGCTGGGTCCGATCCATTCGGTGTTGTCCGCGCCCTCGGACGGCACCGCCGACCGGGGCGGGCTCACGTAGAACTCGGGGAAGCCGCCGCTGAGAGTCTTTTCGGCGCGGCATGCGCCCCGCCTTTGCCGGCAACAACCTCGCGGCCTACGGCCCGGCCCGATCCGGAAGAAATGGTTTGAAGCATTGATTCCCATGGTTTGCAGGATGGGCGGCTTGTCGGTCACGCAGCGTCCATTCGCCCCTGATTCATTCGAGCCGGAGGGTGCGGATCGCCTTGGGGCCGAGCGGGACGGCGATGCGGTTTCCGTCCACGGGTAGGATGCTTTCGGAAAGCGGATTTGACTCCAAATCAACGAGACGGGCGACACCCGCCGGACAGTCGGGGGCGAGAGTGATTTGGGCGACGATCTCCTCCTCGTCGGGGTTGAAAAAACGGAGTTCGATTGCACCCGCAACCCGGCGCATGCTGCTCAAAACGGCCCCGCCGGAGAGGCGAACCAGACCGTCCGACGCGGCAGTTGGCTTGGCCTCCGGAGGCAGTTTGCGTCGCGCCTCTTCCAAATCCGGAGCTCCAAGGTGGACGGCTTGCAGACCGGCGGCCAAATCGGCCGCAGAACGGAACAGACGTTGCCGGGCGACCGCGCCAACGAAAGGGACGAGCCGGTAGCGGAAGACCAGATCCCGCCCGAGAAGCTGCCCCTCGGGCTCGCCGTTGGTCATGACGGTTCGGCCGGTGGCCCGATAGAGGGTCAGGACGATGGCACGGTCGGGCCGGTCGGCGACGGCGGTCTCCAGCAGACCACCCCCGCAGACCAGGGCTAGGCCGCGGGAAGCATCGCTCACCGCCGTCCAGCTCTGCTGTGGCGCGGTGTCGACTTCAAGCTCGCGGTAGAGGTGGTTGTCCGCACGCAGAGCAATGGGTCGCTCCAACACGTCGAAGGGCGTGTCGGCGAGGTAGGTTTCAGCAACACAGTGGGTCGGGAAAACGGCGCGCAGGCGGTGGTCGTTCACCGTGTTGACGACACGGGTCTCGATCTCGAGGGCATCCGTGCCGGCGCGAAGACTGACGTGACTCTCGATCAGAAGAGGCTCGCGCCGGTCGGACCGGGCATGGCTGCGGATATCGAACTCGGCGGGCAGTTCCAGTCGCTGCCGCACGATGAAACGGGTCAGCAACGGGGTATCGCAGTCCACCTCTATTTGGGAAGAGCCTCCCCCGGAGAGCACGTCCCGGCGGTTGACACTCGGTCCGTGGTTCCATCCGTCGCCGATGTCGGCGTCGCTCTCGAAGAGGTTGAGGTCCCGGTAGGTCTGACCGCTGCCTTTGTCAGTCAGAGTGAGG
>JBKHAU010000104.1:0-7816 GCA_046542725.1 Opitutales bacterium | reverse complement strand
GGGCAGGCCGGCGAGCCCGAGGGCGACGGCGGCGGTGTGGACGGCGTTGCCTGCGCTCATGCCCCAGGCAAGGGCGAGCGCCGGGCGACGGCCCTGGGTGGCTCCGAGAGTGAGGATGAAGAGATTGTCCGGGCCGGGCGCCAGTGTCACCGCCACGGCGGCGCCGAGAAAGACGACCAGCTCACTGCCGCTCATCGCGCCGGGCGCTCGAGGAGAAGGATGCGGTTGGTGTTGGTGCCCTTGCTCCGGTTGTCCACCCCCCAGCAGTGCGCCGTCTTGGTGAAGTCCTGCGCGTTGATGAGGAGGAGACGCGGAGGCAGGCCGGCAGCGAGGCCCGCCCGCGCCACGGCGTCTTCGAGGGCGGCTTGGCGCACATCGCCGACCTCGAAGGCGACGAGCCCGCCGGGCCGCAGGACCCGCCGCAGCTCGCGCAGCGCGCGGGTGATGAGATCCTCCCAGGAGTCCAGCCGCGGGGTGACCCAGAGCTCCTTGCGATCGATTTCGAGGCCGTTGAACCAGTTGCGCAGCCAGTTGTCGCCCACGTAATCGACCACATCGAGAAAGGGGGGCGAGGTGACGACCAGATCGACCGTCCCACTGGGCACCGGCACAAGGGCATCGGCCGAACAGACATGTACCTGCGCCTCCGGGGCAAAGCGCCCTGGCGGCGCGCCCGCCACATCGCGCAGGAGAGCGCGTGTCTTGCGCGCGATGAGCGCCTTCACGTCACGGCAGGGAGGCGTCTGGTTGCGGCGCATGTTGATCCGCCGTTGGCTTTGGACGGACACCGCCTGATTCGGCGGCATGGAATAAACGGAGAAAAAACCCGGGCTGTGGCCGGTCAGGCGATTGGTCGCGACCATCCGGATCCAGCGCTCCGCCGGAGTGAGGGATTCGCCCTTGTCCATCCAATACCGCCGCAGGGCGCAGAGTTCGGCGAGTGTCTCGCGGTGAAAAAAAACAAGCAACTCTTCCGGCAGGTCCTCGTCCTTGGGAGCGGGGAGGGAGGCGAGGGCGGCCTCGACCGCGTCGAGTGAAGGCGGGTCGAGCCGAGGCTCGACGAGCACCCGGGAGAGGGGATTCAGATCGCTCGTGATCGCTCGGCGGCCGGCGAGGACGGCCTCGAGCGCGGTCGTGCCCCGGCCGCCAAAGGGATCGAGCACGACGTCGCCGGGAGCGGTCAGCGCGTCGATGAAAAAGCGCGGAAGTTGCGGCTTGAAACAGGCGCGGTAAGAGAGCTCGTGCAGACTGTGACCGGCGCGCTGCTTGGCCGTCCAGAACTCTCCGGTATAGCGTGGGAGGCTCTTCGCCGCAGTCTGCTCGAGGGCGACCTCGTCGGCCACCAGTCGACCCTGGCGGACGGCTTTGGCGAGGTCCTCGCGAAGGGCGTCGAGTCCCGGCGCCACGGCTCGCGCGGTCCAGTCAAACTCAGTCTGCATGGTGGCGGAGGGGCGGGCACTCGTCTTTCGCAGGCATGTCGACCCCGGGGCGGGGCGCGGTCATGACCTGGTGCAGGGAGCGCACGAGCGCCTCCTTGCGAATCGGCTTGCGCAGAAATAGATCCATCCCGGCAGCGCGACAGGCGGACTCTTTCTCGTGGAGGATATTGGCGGTGGTGGCGATGATCGGCGTATGGGGGTGACCACCCGGGATCTCGCCAGAGCGCAAGCGGCGGGTCAACTCGATGCCATCGATCCCGGGAAGCTGGACGTCCATCAGGATGGCGTCCCAGGGACCCGCCGCGAGCGCCGCGAGGGCACGCTCGCCGTCTTCGGCGAAGGTCAGTTCGAGCTCCTGGTCATCAAGCAGGAGCGCGATCACCCGGCAGTTCACCGGCGTGTCCTCAACCACGAGGATCCGTCCGGTGAGCGGCTTGAGCGGCTCCTCGGGCTGAGCGCGGGAGCTGCATGGCGCGGCCGCAGGAAGGGGCAGGGTGAGCGTGAAGACGGAACCTTCGCCCTCCAGGCTCTTGACCGTGAGCGATCCGTTCATGCGTGCGGCGAGATCATGGGAAATGGCGAGCCCGAGGCCGCTTCCCCCGAAGCGCCGTGCCATCGAGGTATCGGCCTGGGCAAAACGCTTGAAAATGCGGGCCTGCACCGCGGAACTCATGCCGATCCCGGTGTCGCGCACATGAAATCGCCACGGCTCGTCGCCTCGCGCAGGTGCTTCGACCCAAAAGCGAATCTGACCATTGCTGGTGAACTTGACGGCGTTGCCGAGCAGATTGAGCAGGATCTGTCGGAGGCGAACGGGGTCGCCGAGGACCTCGTGTCCGGAAGCGCCGCCGAGGTCGTGCATGAAGGGTAGTTGCTTGCGCTCGGCCAGGACCGCGGAGATCGCAGCGCATTGGTGCGCCACTTCATGCAGGTCGAAGGCGATCGTCTCGAGCTCCATCCGGCCGGCCTCGATCTTCGCGAGGTCGAGGATGTCATTGAGCAGAGCGAGGAGGATCTCGGCAGAGTGTGAGATGATGTCGAGTTGCTCCTTCTGCTGATCTGCCAACGGGCTGCGCTGGAGGGCCTGGACCATGCCGACGATGCCGTTGAGAGGGGTCCGCAGTTCGTGGCTGACGGTCGCAAGAAACTCACCGCGTGCCTGGTTGGCCCGCTCCGCCTCTTCTTTGGCCGAGGTGAGATGCTCGACAATCTCGGTGTTCTCGCGGCGCAGTTCGAAGGACAGACGCAGCGTACGGTGCGACCGGTGCGCCTGGCGTACGAGAAACAGCGTGTAGAGCACGACCATCAGCCCGATGAGCAAGGCGGTGAACTCGCCGAGGAGAAAAAGCGAGAGGGCCAAGGGCGCGAGGACAATGGTCAGAAAGGCCGTCGCGAGGTCGGGAGCGGGGGCCAGGCTCAAGGCAGCGCCAGCGCCGAGCCCGGCGAAGGTGGCAAAGAACAAGGCCAGCAGAAGGGCTTCCGCGGAATCCAGAAAAAGGAGCGCTACAGGCACCCATAGCAAAGCGGAAAGAAGCGCGCCGAGGGCAAATCGGCGCCGCCAGCGGGGGTGGTCGAGGGAGCCGGGATCCCGTCGCAGGTAGGCGCGGCACAGAAGCCAACGCCCCGCGAGAATGGCAAGCAGGCTTCCATACCAGATCAGCGGCAGGATCGCTCCCTCGGTCGGCACCAGTGCCACCACGAGCACACCCGCCGCAATGGCTGAATAGCCCAGACCGGCGGGTGCTTGGCGATAGAGAAGAGCCGTCAGCTCATCCTCGGTGCTGAGAGGCGGAGTGGCCAAACCGTTTCGAGTGCAACTCTTTTTTCGAGTCGCCGCAACTGCAAGGTTCCACCTATTTTACCCCGTCTGCACTGGGGGTAATGGCGTATAAAGGCGATCTCAGTCGGTCTGTTCTTCGAGCTTCGGTCGATCGGGGTGACGGACCTCGTCGACCTGGATGTCGACCCGCGCGACTTCTTTGTCGGTCATCAGTTCGACCTGCTCCTTGATGGAGCGCTTGACCTCTTCGGCGACCTTGCCGATGCGCACGCCGAAAACGAGGATGATCTTGATGCGAATGCGGTAGAAGCCTTGCTCATCCTCCTCCACCGAGATCACGCCCCCTTTGTTGAAGAGGCCTTGGAAACTGCCGCTGGCGAGACTGAAGACCCCCGGCACCTCACGCGCGGCCATCGCAACAATATTGGCGACCACGTTGTTGTTGATGGTGATACTGCCGTCGCTGTTTTCCTCGAGGGGCTCCAGTTCGACAGGCTCTTGGTATTCGTTTTCTTCGGTCATGAGACAGGAAATTGATACATTCGAGACCAGCTTCAAATGCGCTTGCGAGCAAAGACGTCTTTTGGGGTTCGGGCGAGAAATTCCTCCACGAAGCGGGTGGTGGCCTCACCCGAGCGGAAGACGGGGTCGTCCACGATGGCACGGGCGAACTCGACGTTGGTGCTGATCCCGCGGATGAGGTAGTCCCTGAGGGCGCGCGACATACGGTTGAGGGCGTCTTCACGGTCGGCCCCGCGCGTGATGAGCTTGGCAATCATGCTGTCGTAGTAGGGGGGCACGGTGTAGCCGGCGTAAACATGACTGTCGATCCGCACCCCGGGTCCGCCCGGAGCGTAGTAGAGGGTGATCTCGCCGGGCGAGGGGATGAAGTTCTGGCTCGGGTCCTCCGCACAGATGCGCACCTCGACGGCGTGGCCGATCGGCTTCACGTCCTTCTGGCGGAGGGTCAGCTTCTCGCCCGCGGCGATCCGGAGCTGCTCCTTGATGAGATCGACCCCATAGACCTCCTCCGTCACCGGATGCTCCACCTGGATGCGGGTGTTCATTTCGATGAAGAAGAAGTTGCGGTGCTTATCGACGAGGAACTCGATGGTGCCCGCGTTGGTATAGTTGCAGGCCTTCGCGGCCTTGATCGCGGCCTTGCCCATTTCCTTGCGCAAGTCGGCGGTGAGGAAGGGTGAGGGGGCCTCTTCGATCACCTTCTGGTGGCGACGCTGTACCGAGCAGTCGCGCTCCCCGAGATGAATGATGTTACCGTGGTGGTCGGCGAGGATCTGGAACTCGATGTGGCGGGGCTCTTCGATGTACTTCTCGATGTAGACCGAGCCGTCCCCAAAGGCCTTGGCGGCCTCGTTGCTCGCCGCGGTGAACTCCTTCTGGAAGGCCATGCGGTTGTGCGCCAGACGCATGCCACGCCCACCCCCGCCGGCGACGGCCTTGATGATGACCGGGTAGCCGATCTGCTCGGCGATGTCGGCTGCTTCGTCGCCGGACTCGACCACGCCTTGGCTGCCCGGAACGGTGGGCACGCCGGCGGCTTTGACGGTTTCGCGCGCGACGGCCTTGTCCCCCATCCGGCGGATGGCGTCAGAGCGCGGCCCGATGAACTTGATGTCGCACTGCTCGCATTGTTCCGCGAAGTCGGCATCTTCGGAGAGGAATCCGTAGCCGGGATGGATCCCGTCGACGTCCGTGATCTCGGCCGCGGCAATGATGCGCTCGGGACGCAGGTAACTTTCGCTGCTCGGCGCCTTGCCGATGCAGATGGCGCCGTCGGCCAGTTGCACATGCAGGCTCTGCTCGTCGGCCTCGGAGTAGACCGCAACCGTCTCGATACCCAACTCGCGGCAGGCCCGGATGATGCGCAGGGCGATTTCGCCACGGTTGGCGATAAGGATTTTGGAAAGCATGGGATGCGCGATGAGAGGCGGCTACTTGACTTTGAAGAGCGGCTGGCCGAACTCCACCGTGTCTCCGTTGGTCAGGCAGACTTCAGTGATGGTACCGGCGACCTCGGCCTTGATCTCGTTCATCACCTTCATCGCCTCGACGATGCAAACCACGCTGTCGGCTGTGACCTTGTCGCCCACTTTCACGAAGGATTCACTGTCGGGTGAGGGCGCACTGTAAAACGTGCCTACCATGGGGCTCTTGATGAGTTTGGAGGCATCCTCCACCGGGGCTGGACCGGGCACCGCCGCGACCGGGGGCGCCGCGACGGGGGCCACCGAGGTCGCCGGGCTGGCCTGAATGATCGGCTGAGACTCGCCGTTATGCCGGCAGATGCGAAGCTTGAGGCCTTCTTCCTCGATCTCAAATTCGGTCAGGGCCGAGCGTTTCATCAGATCGACGATTTGCTTGATTTCTTTCAGGTCCAAAACGGGATGCCTCCGAGGGTGGTTCGACGTTGCGTGAATTGAAAAAACTGAAGTCGACGCTAGGCCAGCCTTTCTCCCCTGTGCAACGGAAATCGCGGCTACCAGTTTCTTTGCCCGTTGATCGGGAACAGCTTGCCGAAGCAGACCGGCTCTACCGACGTGGCCACGCAGCCTTCCCGGAAGGGGATGGCGCGAGGCTGCGGTCAGCTCCGTCGTCGCCGAGATCGATCTTGGGAAGATCGGGACGAAGAAAACCGAGAGGATTGTTCACCCAGCGCCATTCCGGATCTTCGAAGGTGCCCCCGACCTCCATTTCGAAGACATGCCCCAAGGGGCTGAAGAGCGGACTGAAGAGGAGGCCCAGACGAGCGCGTTCTCCTTGGAGAAAAAACGCCCGCGCCCTGAAGTCGAGGGCCCGATCAGCGAGGCCGATATCCCCTGGAGCCTCGATGCGGAGGGAGGGACCTTCGAAGGCGAGATCGGGCAGGTAAAGGCGCCCCTCCGCGAGGCGCAGCGCGCTCTGCGCCCGATCGAGCTGCAGCGAAGTGAGATGGATGCCCACCGAGGAAAAGAGTCGCGAAAAGCCGCCCAGCACATGCACGCGTCCGAGGTCCACTCTCGTCATGAGGAGCGAACCACGCCCCGCCAAGGTGCTCCATGGATCCCCCGCGAAGTGCCCGTCGAATTCGAGATCGACCGTCCCGGCATTCTCCAATGCGTCCTCCCCGTCAGCTTGTCCTTGGGCGACCTCCGGAGTGTCGAACTGCCCGAGCAGGCCGCGAAAGACGGCATAGGGCAGCGCCTCCATCGACGTCACGAAGTCGGCGCGTGCGGTGGGCGTGCCTGCTGCCGCGAGTTCTCCGCGCACCTCCCACCGACCCTTGCCTGCGGAGGCCACCCAGGGGTCGAGCCGCACCGTTTCATCCCGTAGTTGGATCCGGGTGAAAAGGCGATCAAAAGGCACCGTGTCGAGGGTCCAGGGCGTTTCGCTCCGCACCGTCAGCTCGAGCGCCCGCTGAGCAGGCTGATCGGCGCGACGCGTGAGCATCCCGGTCAGTTCAATCGATGGTGGAACCGAAAACGACACTCGCTCCGCCACTGCCGCCACCTCCTCGCCAAAGACCACCGCGAGGTCCTCGAGCGGCAGCTCGGTATAGAGGTCGAGGACTTGCAGCCGAGGGCGGGCCGGCTCCTCGCGAGGCGCGAAGGTCAGCCCCACCGAGCCCTCGAGCAGACCTCGCTCGGAAACGGTCTCGAGGTCCATCAGGTCGACGAAACCGGCGGCCTGCCAGAGGTGCAGTTCCATCGCCGCGACAGGCAAACCGGCGTAGGCGAGGTCGCTCCCGCGGACGTGGACAAGCGCCGTGCTCGCCGCGGGGTCGCCCCACCGGCTGCGCACATCGACATCGGCTCTGGCCGGGTGGGGGCCGGGGTCGATGTCCTTCCAGAGTCCTCGATAGAAGCTCGGAAGGAGCGAATCGAGGCGCCGGGGGCGCACCGCTCCCCGGGCGAGAATGCGGTAGTCGCCGGTCGCAAAGTCCTGCCGATAATAGCCTTCGGCCCATTGGTCGTCGGGATCGAAGGCCCGGATGGGGCCGATCTGCAGCTGCTTGCGGTCAAACCATGCGCTCAGCCGGGCCTCGTCAAAGGCCGCCTCGCGCACCCGAAACTGGTGGGCCTGGAGCGCTACGGTGCCCCGCTCGAAGTGCATTCCGTCGCCGAAATGAAGGCGCCCGTCGGCCCGGGTGTGCGGCGAGAACGCCATCTCGACGGCGGTTGTCGGCGCGCCTGGCAGGCTGTCGAGAAGGGGGGCGGGCGATCCCGCCCAGCGCAGTTCGACGACACCACTGAGATCGGCGCGGGCGAGCCGGGGAAAAAGCACGATTCGGCTGGTCCCCTGCGCGAGCCGGACGAACCCCTGCAGGGAGACGGCGGCCTCGGCCAGGTCCAGCTCCGCCGTGAGGGCAACGGGGGCCGCGAGCGGTCGAGCCCAGCGCGCATGAGCAGTGAGGAGGGACGGCAGCTCCCAGTCGCCCAGCGTGGCCCCCGCTGGCCCCTGCAGGCGCAGGCGCAGCGCCTCCAGGGTGAGACGCTGCCCGCCATGCTCGATCGTCAGGCGGCGAGCCTGCGCCTCGGTTCGGTCCGACCAAACGCGGGTGGAAAAGTCGAGGGCGTTCACCCGCACGAGCAGTTCCTCG
>JBKHAU010000103.1:0-7819 GCA_046542725.1 Opitutales bacterium | reverse complement strand
GCCACGGCGGAGAGGAGGGCACCCGCGCTGATCGCCTCGTCATTGATGTAAGCGATCGTCATGCCCTGCGCGTTGAAGCGATCGATGTGCTCCATCATTTCGAGAAGGGTGGCGACAGAGCCACCGGGCGTGTCGATGTCGAGAACGAGGACGTGAGCCCCCTCGCTGATCGCCGTCTTGAGGGCCCGGCGGAGGACATACTCGTTCGGCGCGGCGATGATGTCGCGCACCGGCACGTGCACGACGTTCGCCACGCCCTCAGTCCCGCTCGCCCCCCGCTCGCCCCCCGCCTCGTCTGTCTCCGACGCGGTCGCCGCCGTTTCAGCTGGAGAGGATGGCGCCGCGGACTCGCTCCCTGCCTCCTCGGTAGCGTCCGCCTCGTCCGCACGATCCGGCTCGTCGGGCGCGTCGGACGCCGACGGCGGCGAATCGTCGCCCGCGCGCTTAAGCACATCGGAAGGGCGCTCCTGCGCGTGCAGGACGAGGAAAGCGCCCAGCCCGACGAGAAGAAGCCCGACAAACCGTCTGACACGGGAGAGAGCAAGCATCACCGCTACGATGGGTGGCGACCTTCTGAAAAGCAAGACGCGCGGGCCAGATTCCCGCGACAAGAAGCGCGGTGTGGACTTGGCCCCCGCGACTTTCGCGCCGAAACTGCAAGGAATGGACCCCGCCGCCCGCAAACGCATCCTCGAGCAGCTCGCCCGCGCCGACGGGGCGGACGCGTTCGGCGTGGTCGGACTCCCGGCCGAGCTTCGGGCCGATTTTTACCGACAGTGGATCGCCCGTGGCCACCACGGCACGATGGGCTGGATGGAGCGCAACACCGAGAAGCGGGCCGACCCCGCGGCCATCGTGGAGGGCGCGCAGTCCGTCATCGTCCTGGGCTACAACTACTACCAGCCCGAGCCGCCGCGCCGCGGCCGCATTGCCAAATACGCCCTCGGGGCCGATTACCACAAGGTCCTCCTGCGCAAGCTCAAGCGGCTCTGCACACAGCTTCGCGAGTGGGACGGCGCGCAAAAGCCCTACGTCGACACCGGACCCAACCTCGAGAAGCCGCTGGCCGCCCTCGCCGGCTTGGGCTGGCAGGCCAAGAACACCCTCGTGATCAACCCCCAATCCGGCCAGTGGCTCTTTCTCGGGGTCATCATTACCACCCTTGAACTGCCCCCCGACGAACCCGTCAACGACCGCTGCGGCACCTGCACCCGCTGTCTCGATGTCTGTCCGACCCAGGCCATCACGGCGCCTTACCAACTCGATGCACGGCGTTGCCTGAGCTACCTCACGATCGAGCACCGGGGCAGCTTTCCACGGGAGTTTCGCCGCGCGCTCGGCGATCATCTCTTCGGCTGCGACGACTGCCTCGACGTCTGCCCCTGGAACCGCTGGGCCCAGGTCACCCGCGAGGCGAAGTTTGCCCCCCGCCCCTACCCTGACCTGCGCGAAATGCTGTCCTGGGACGACGCGACCTTTCGCGCCGTCTTCGCCGGCTCCCCCCTGCGCCGGCCCGGACTGCAGGGCTGGAAGCGCAACGTCTGCGTCGTCCTCGGCAACATCGGGACCCTCACCGACGTGCCTGCCCTTGAAGCGATCGCGCGGGGAGACAACGCGCTCCTCGCCGAACACGCCGCCTGGGCCCTCTCCGAGATCCACACCCGCCACCCTCCCTCCAAGCACGATGCCTGACGACGCCACCGAACTGCCCATCGACGGCACCCTCGACCTCCACACCTTCCGACCGCAGGACACCGGGGAGCTGCTCGACGCCTACTTCGAAGCCTGCCTCGAACGCGGTATCCACGAGGTGCGCGTGGTCCACGGCAAGGGCACCGGCACCCTGCGCCGCACCGTCGAGAGCCATCTGGGCCGCGACCCGCGCGTCCTCCGCTGGGCGCCCGGCGGCTTCACCGGAGGCGGATGGGGCGCCACCGTCGTGACCCTGCGCGTTCCCCGGAAGTAGGGCCGCAGGCCCCGCGACGCATCGTCTCAAAGCGCCTCCCGGAGTGTGCCAAGGTGGCCGTCCCAAGGGAACTACCCGCAGCCCCAACTGGCTTTCCTTCAAAGCCTTATACGTTACTCTCGGCCGGCATCGAACCTGCGTCGAGGTTTGCGTCCCTTCCCTTCCCCCCTACTTTGATATATGAAGTCAGTTCGCCACCGTACCTCCGGGCCCCTTTTGCCCTACCACAGTTTCGACCGCTTCTTTGACGAAACCTTCGGCGGGGCCGGTTCCCTCTCCGCATGGGTGAATGAGAACAACAGCTCCACCGCCATCGCGCCCCCGGCCGAAGTCCTCGAGACGCCGGAGGGTTGCGAAATCGTAGTGCAGCTGCCGGATGTCGCCCGCGAAAACGTTGTCGTCGAACTGCGCGGGCCGCTCCTCACCCTCGAAGCCGAGGTGCTGGCGGCAGGCCGTGGCGCCGACAGTGCGTTTCGGCGCTACCGACGCCAATGGCAACTCCCCGTCGCGATCAGCCCCAGCGCGATCCATGGGCGCATGGGTGACGGAGAGCTGAGACTCCGCATCGACCTCAGTTCCGGCGCCCTGCCCGGCCTGACGCCAGACAATCCATCGCCCTCGCGCGGTTTTCAGGAATAATCGCAGACGCGTGAAGCTCTTGTTAAATAGCTGACAAAACCGACCGTTTTCGCGGTGCAAAACAGTTTTCTGAAAATCCGGGCTTGCAAGTGAACATTCGCAGAACAACGCAGTCTATTGAAGAGAACGTCGCAATTGCGTAACATTTGATTCTTCTCGGCCGAGACCCGACGGCCTCCACCCGCCACCCCTGACCAGACCCCGCGAAGCCCCTTCGCCCATCCCTTTTTTAAGCTTTTCGGTCGTTTGAGACGCGACCGATTGAGAGACAGTCAAGAACAGCGAGAGACAGAGACCATAGCAGGAGAGAGTCTACGCCGAGAAGGCGAGACCTCCCAAAGCCGGTAGGGTTACCCTGCCGGCTTCTTTTTTGCCCGGATGTCCCGCGCTTGCAGGCGGCGGCACGGGATCCCGTGATAACGAACATGCCGCTCGCGCCCCTTCCCATCGATGCCGTCCGCCCCGCCTTGGCCGCTGCCTGGGAACGGGCTCACAACGTCGTCCTGACTGCCCCCACCGGCTCGGGCAAGTCGACCCGCGTGCCCTCCATGTTGGCCGACCTGGCGGGCGACGCCGGCCAGGTCATTGTCCTGCAGCCCCGGCGGGTGGCGGCGCGCTGGCTGGCTCGACGCGTGGCGCAGGAGCGCGGCGCGCAACTCGGCGGCGAAGTGGGCTACCAGATCCGCCACGAGCACCGCGCGAGCGCGCAGACGCGCATCCTCTTTGTCACCGAGGGCGTGCTTCTGCGTCGTCTCCAGACCGATCCGCGCCTGCGTGGCGTGGTGGCAGTCGTCTTCGACGAGTTTCATGAGCGGCACCTCCAAGGCGATGTCGGGCTGGCCGTCGCGCGCCGGGTCCAGCGGGCGGAGCGTCCCGATCTGCGCCTCCTCGTCATGTCCGCCACCCTCGAGACGGGCGGGCTGGAGGGCTTTCTCGACCCCGCCACCCTGATCGCGGCGGAGGGCCGCACCTTTCCGGTCGAGGTGGCCTACAGTCGGGCGAGCGACTTCGACGCGCGCACTCCCGTCTGGGAGCGGGCCGCCCGAGGCTTTCGGCGCGAGGCCCGCGATGGCTTCGAGGGCGATTGCCTGGTCTTCATGCCCGGCGCCTACGAAATCCGCAAGACGCTCGAGGCGTTGCGTGGGCTACCCGAGGCGCGCGGCTGCGATTTGCACATGCTGCACGGCGAACAGGCGCCCGAAGAGCAGGACGCCGTCTTTGCCCTTGGCGAACGCCCGAAGATCATCGTCGCGACCAATGTGGCGGAGACTTCCCTCACCCTCCCCGGGGTGCGGCTGGTGGTCGACAGCGGGCTCGCCCGGATCGCGAGCTACGATCCCCGCCGCGGGCTCAACACCCTCCTCGTCGAACCGATCAGCCGGGCCTCGGCCGATCAGCGCGCCGGTCGCGCCGGGCGCGTCGCCCCCGGCCGGTGCCTCAGGCTCTGGACGGAAGCCGACCACACGCATCGCCCCGCTCACCTCGCCCCGGAGATCGAGCGCCTCGACCTCGCCGAGACCCTCCTCTCCCTCTACGCCACCGAGGCCGGGCGGGCGGCGGACTTCACCTGGTTCGAACCGCCTTCCGAGGCGCATCTCGCGGAGGCGGAGGGCCTCCTGCGCGGACTCGGCGCGACCACTCCGGACCACGCCCTGACCACCCGCGGGGCGCAGATGGCCCAGTTGCCCCTCCATCCCCGCCTGGGTGCGCTGCTCCTCGAGGCAGCCGCCCAGGGCTGTCTGGACGAGGGCTGCCTCCTCGCCGCCCTTCTCGAGGGCCGACCGCTGCTGCTCAATCGTCTCGACCGCGGAACCGAAGCTGCCCGCGAACGCCTCCTCGACGCCGCCCACGACGCCCAGTCCGACCACCTCGCCCTCCTCCTCGCCTGGCAGGCGCTGGCCGCCGAGCGCTTCGACACCGACTGGGCACGGCGTCACGGGCTGCACGCTGTCGCCGCCCGCCAGGCCGGGCAGACCGCCCGCCAGCTGCGTGCGCTCCTCGACCGTCTCGAGCTCCCGATCTCCTCTGCTCCGCTCGACCGGTCAAGGCTCGAGGCGATGCTCCTGGCCGGCTTCGCGGACAACGTCGCCCACCGTCTCAACGCCCAGAACTACGCCGTCGAGACGGCCCGCGGGCGACGCGGTGAACTCGACCGCGCGAGCCTCGCACGCGACGCCGAGTGGGTCGTGGGCACCGACCTCCTCGAGCGCACCACCGGACGCGACGTGACCGTCGTGCTCGGGCAAAACTCCGCGATCGACCCCGCCCGCCTCGAGGCGCTCTTTCCCGAAGACTTTTCCCACCTCCGCGAAACGCGCCTCGAGGGCAAGCAGCGCCGCGTCGTGACGGTCGAGGAGCGCCGCTTCCGCGCTCTCGTGCTCGCCCGCCGCGAACTCGATGAGGCCGACCCGGAGCAGGCCGCCCGTCTCCTCAGCGACGCCATCCTGCACGGCGAGCTCGTCCTCAAGCACTGGAACGCGCGCGTCGAGCAATGGATTGCGCGGGTCAACTTCCTCTCCCGCGCCTGCCCCGACCACGGCTTTGCCCCCTTCACCGCGGAGGACCGCCAACTCGTCCTCGAACAGCTTTGCTATGGCGCCACCGCCTACAGCCAGATCAAGGATCGCCCCGTCCAGCCCGCGCTCGAGGACTGGCTGCCCGCCGGCCTCGCGAGCGAAGTCGATCGCCTCGCCCCGGTCGAGCTGAGCTGGCAGGACCGTCGCTTCCGCCTCCGCTACCCGGACGACGGACCCCCCGTCGTGAGCGGCAAGCTGCAGAAGTTCTACGACGTGCCGCACGCCGCCCTCGCGGTGGCCGGCGGCAGAGTGAAACCGCGCGTCGAACTGCTCGCACCCAATCAGCGTCCCGCCCAGCTCACGGATGACCTCGACGGCTTTTGGCGCGGCTCCTACGAGACCGTCAAAAAGGAACTGCGCGGCCGCTACCCGAAACACGAATGGCGCTGACCCGGAGCGCGGTTCCCAGGAATTTCCCGCCTGCGAAAAGGGGAAAAATGGAGCGAGAGACGAGATTCGAACTCGCGACATCCACCTTGGCAAGGTGGTGCTCTACCAACTGAGCTACTCTCGCGTCCAAAAAGGAAAGCGTGGAGATATCGGGATCTCGCCCGTCTCCGTCAACACCCTTTTTCCGAGAAACACCGGGGGCGCGCCCTGGGCGTCCTCCGCCCTCTGCGAGCCGCCGCTGCCGACGCCATTTCCCGCCCCTCGCGAAGGGAACGGGGTCCCCCGCCACCGCCGCGCCCGCCCGGCCGGGGTGCCTACCAGCCGTCCTCCTCGCCGGGCTCGAGGAGGGAAGGCGGGGCGAGGTCATGGGCATCGATGTAGTCCTGGAGGATGAGGGCGGCCGCGCGGGAGTCGACTTCGCCGGAGGCGCGCACGCGGCGGTCGCGCTTGCCCGCACGGCCCGTGGCCTCGAGCCCGCGCTGTGCGGCATGCGTCGTGAGCCGCTCGTCCTGCCGCTCTAGGGCGCAGGAGACGACCGCCCCCAGCCGCTCGATAAAGGCGTCGACCTCGCGCGCCTTGAAGCCGACCGACCCGTCCATGTTATAGGGGTAGCCGACGACGACGGTCTCGACCCGGCGCCGGTCCACTTCTCGCGCGATGGCGGCGAGGCGCCCCGGCTCGTCTGCCTGGGCCGCCGGCGGGATGGGCACCGCCAAGCCGAGCTCATCGGCATAGGCCAGCCCGATGCGCTTTTCACCGTAGTCGATGCCAAGGAGTCGCATGGGGGTGAACGGGAGAAAAGCGGTCAGGTCAGCCGTTTGGTCGCTTCGGCGGCGCCGAGGGTCTTGACGAGCGCCTTGATCTCCTGGGCCTTCGCCTTCGGGCAGACGAGGGTGGCGTCGGCCGTCTGCACGACGATGAGGTCCTCGACCCCGATGAGGGCGAGGGTGTGCCCGGGCTCGGTGAGGACAATGTTGCCCTTCGCGTCCTGCAGGGAGGCGGAGCCGCGCACGACATTGCCCGCCTCGTCGGCCGGATAATGGCGGGCAACGGCGGGCCATTCTCCGACATCATCCCAGTCGAAGGCGGACTCGAGCACGCGCACCGTCCGCGCCCTTTCCATGATCGCGTAGTCGACCGAGATCTTTTCCAGCTGCGGATAGTGCTCGGCGAGGAGAGTGTCGAGCGGGGTCCCCGCCTTCAGACCCTGCTCGATCGCCTGCAGCGCGCTCCAAAGCGAGGGGGTGAACTCGGCGAAGCAGGCGCTGATGACCGGCACACGCCAGAAGAACATGCCCGCGTTCCAGAAGAAGTCGCCCGCGTCGAGGTATGCCTGCGCGGTGCTGGCATCGGGCTTCTCGCGGAACTGGGCGACCTCGTAGACCGTTTCGCCACCGGCCTCCCCGCTTGCCCCGGCTTTCTGGATGTAGCCGTATCCAGTCGCTGGATACGTCGGCTTGATTCCGATCGTGACGAGGGCGTCCTCCGCTTCGGCGGCGGCAAAGGCGGCATCGACGATGCGCTGGAAGCCCGCCGCGTCATGGATCACGGCGTCGGCCGGGAGCATCGCGAAGGCCGCCTCGGGGTCGCGGTGCTTGACGAGGAGCGTCGCCAGTCCGACGGCGGCCGCGGTGTCGCGCCCGACCGGCTCGGCAATGACGTTGTCCGCCGGAAGCATGGGGCAGACTTCGCGGACGGCGGCGGCCTGCTCGGTGTTGGTGATGATGAGGACGCGCTCGGGTGGGACCAGTTCGCCGAGGCGCTCGACGGTCTGCGTGAGCATCGGCTTCTCCCCCACGATGGGCAGGAGGTGCTTGGGGCGAGCGAGACGACTCTGCGGCCAGAAGCGCTCCCCGCGCCCTCCGGCCATGATGACGACGTAGCGATCCTTCATAGATCGCCCAACGTGGCGGCCCGCCCCGCCCGAGACAAAGCGAAAGTCGGACCACCGCGACACGTCACCCGTTTGTCATCAGGGGAGAGGCGGGCGGAGGGGCTTCAGGTATCCTTGGGCGATTCGTAGGGCTCGGTCAGTTGGCCGAGGCGGAGGAGGCCGGCGCGCTTGGCGCGCTTGAGGAGCTTGAGATAGATCTGGCCGGTGAGGAAAGCGTCGCCGACGGCGGTGTGGCGGTCGTAGGGAGGGATGCCGAAGCGGCGGCAGAGGCCATCGAGGGAGAAGTCGGGACGCTCCTCGAAGGGGTTTCGAGTCATGCGCCCGAGATCCTCCAGACGCAGGGTCAGCTCCATC
>JBKHAU010000102.1:0-7871 GCA_046542725.1 Opitutales bacterium | reverse complement strand
TTTCCAATTCAAGCGCACCTCGACGACGCTTCTTGTCTTCTCCGGCATCCTCTTTGCGTGGGCGGGTGGCTTCATTCTCCTCTGGCTCTACGGGCAGCCGTGGTTTCTCGACTTCGAAGTCTTCGGGCGAAACATGCGCGAGCTCTTTCAAATTGGTCCGATCAACCTCAGCGTAGCGGTCTGGGTCGGCTTCCTCGCCCTCTTCGGCATTGCAACGGACAACGGGGTCATCGTCTGTACCTACCTCCAGCAGGTCTTTCGCGAACGCGCCCCACAGTCCATCGCCGAGATCCGTGAAGCGACGATCGAGGCCGGCGTGCGGCGTGTGCGACCCGCCATGATGACCAGCGCCACCACCATCCTTGCCCTCCTCCCCGTTCTCACCTCGACCGGGCGCGGTTCCGATATCATGGTGCCGATGGCCATCCCCTCCTTTGGTGGCATGCTGCTCGCCCTCCTCACCATCTTCGTCGTGCCCGTGCTCTATTGCGCAGTCGAAGAGATCCGTCACCGGACTGGAAAATCTCTCCGCCCTTTGGCAGGTTGAAGCATCCACGCCCAATTCTTTTCAGCCCATGACGTCTTCATTCCCACGATACGCCCTTGCTCTGGGCCTCCTCGCCGGACTCGTATTCTCCTCCCCTGTGCGCGCGCAAGGGAGTGACACGCTCGCGCCCGTCATCGTCGACACCCTCATCCAGCCCTATCTGCGGATCCAGCAGACGCTCGCGGAAGACGACTTCGACGGGGCGACGAGCCGCGGCGAAGACTTCCTGCAAATGCTCACTGTCGCCCCCGGAACCGATCGCATGGAGGGCTTTCGGGATCTCTTCGAGCCGACCGAGGACCTCGCCGAGGCCCGCAATCTCGGGGCTGCACGGCGCGCCTTTGCCGACCTCTCGGCGCAGTTCATCGCGGTCGTGAAGGAGGTCGGCACGCTCGAAAGCGTTGTCGTGATGCACTGCCCGATGGCCTTCGACGGGGACGGCGCCGAATGGATCCAGCGCGGCAACCAGCCCTCCAATCCCTATTTCGGAGCCGCCATGCTCACTTGCGGTGAAGTGAAGGACGAACTCGGCCCCGGCTTCGACTTCGAGGAGGAACCAAGTGCCTCCGAAACCCCTGCGCCCACGCCTCCCGGCGTGGAGTGAAGCCCCGCTTCTCAACCCCCCAACCCCACCCCGCATGCCCAGCCACGACCCAGACTCCAACGACTCCTCCTGCCACCACCGCTCCACGCCTGCCGGCAAGGAGGACAGCGGCGACTGCTGCGGACACGAGGAGGGCGACCACACGCCCTCCGCGGCGGCCAAATACTACTGTCCGATGTGTGAGGGGGTGGAGTCGGACAAACCTGGCGACTGCCCGAAGTGCGGCATGCGCCTCGAGCGCAACCCCGCCTACCGGGGAGAGGCGAAAAAGGAGTGGACCTGCCCGATGCATCCGGAGGTGCGCGAAGACTCCCCAGGGGAGTGCCCGAAATGCGGCATGGCTCTCGAACCCGTCGACGGCAGCGGGGGCGACGATGACGAGGAGGAGGCCGAGATCCGCTCCCTCCGCCGCAAGACCCTCCTCTCCGCCGTCTTGGGCGCGGTCGTGCTCTTCCTCGCGATGGACGCGATGGTGCCCGGCCTCTCTCTCGAAGCGCTCATCCCGGCGCACGTGCAGGGCTGGCTCGAGTTCGTCTTTGCGACCCCCGTGGTGGTGTGGGCAGGCGCCCTCTTCTTTGTCCGCGGTTGGCGCTCCCTCGTGCATCGGAGCCCAAACATGTTCACCCTCATCATGCTTGGGGTGGGCGCGGCCTACGGCTTCAGCACCTATGCGCTGCTCTTTCCGGGCACCCTGCCCGCCTCCATGCTCATGGAAGGAGAGGCGCCCCTCTACTTCGAGGCGGCGGCGGTCATCACCACACTCGTGCTCTTCGGACAGTGGCTCGAAGCGCGCGCGCGGCGCCAGACCGGTCAGGCCATTCGTGGCCTCCTCGACCTCGCGGCGAAAACCGCCCACCGCCTCGACGACGAGGGGAACGAAGAAGAAGTGCCGGTCGAGGAAGTGCAGGTGGGAGACCGCCTGCGCGTGCGTCCCGGAGAAAAGATTCCCCTCGACGGCGTCCTCGCCGAGGGCCGCACTTCAGTCGACGAGTCGATGATCACGGGCGAACCCGTGCCGGTCGAGAAACAGGCCGGCGACAAGGTGATCGGCGCGACCGTCAACCAGACCGGCAGTTTCGTGATGGAAGCCGAGGCGGTGGGCGAAGACACCATGCTCGCCCAGATCGTGCAGATGGTGGCCGAGGCCCAGCGCAGTCGCGCGCCCATTCAGAAGCTGGCCGATCAGGTCTCCGGCTGGTTTGTCCCCGCCGTCGTCGTGGCCGCGATCATCACCTTCATCGTCTGGGCAATCTGGGGCCCGACTCCCGCCCTTGCCTATGCCCTCGTCAATGCGGTGGCGGTTCTCATCATCGCCTGCCCCTGCGCCCTGGGGCTTGCCACTCCCATGTCGATCATGGTGGGCGTGGGCAAAGGCGCCCGGCAGGGCATCCTCGTGCGGGACGCGGAAGCCATTGAGCGCGCCGAAAAGCTCACTCACCTGATCACCGACAAGACCGGCACCCTGACCGAGGGCAAGCCTCGCGTGGTCGAACTGCAGGCCGCTGAAGGCGCCGAGGAGACAGACCTGCTCAGGCTCGCCGCGAGCGTCGAAAAGGCCTCCGAACACCCGCTCGCGCGGGCCGTTGTCGACCGGGCCGAGGACGACGGGATGAAGCTTCCCGAGACGAGCGATTTCGAGAGCACGACAGGGGGCGGGGTCCGCGCCGAGGTCGAGGGATCCACCCTCCGCGTCGGCAAGCGCGCCTTCCTCGAGGAGGCGGGAATCGAACTGCCCGCCGCGCTGCGCGAGCAGGCCGAGGCCTGGCAGGAGGAAGCCCATACCGTCATATGGGTAGCCCGGGGCGAGGAAGCGCTCGGCCTTATCGCGATCGCCGACCCGATCAAAGAGTCCTCGCGGCAGGCCCTCGACGAGCTTCGAGAAATGGGCGTCGAGGTCGTGATGTGTACGGGCGACAACAAGGGGACCGCCCGCGCCGTCGCACGTGAGCTGGGCATCGAGCAGTTCCACCCCGAAATGTCTCCCGAGGACAAGCATGAGCTTGTCGAGCAGCTGCGCGCCGAGGGGCACCGCGTCGCAATGGCCGGAGATGGCATCAACGACGCGCCCGCCCTCGCCGCCGCCGATGTCGGCATCGCCATGGGCACCGGCACCGACGTGGCGATCGAAAGTGCCGGGCTCACCCTCGTGAAGGGCGATCTGCGGGGGGTCGCTCAGGGCTTGCGCCTCAGCCGCCTCGTCATGCGCAACATCCGCCAGAACCTCTTCTTCGCCTTCATCTACAACGCGCTCGGGGTCCCCATCGCGGCGGGCGTGCTCTACCCGTTTTTCGGCCTTCTCCTCAGTCCGATGATCGCGGGCGCGGCGATGTCCTTCAGCTCGGTCTCGGTCATCAGCAATGCCCTGCGCCTCCGCCGAGCCAAGCTCTGAGCCCGTTCTGTCCGTCTTCTCGATCGAACCCACCCCAATCCACCTTATGAAACGAATCCAACACACACTCCTAGCCCTGTGCGCCCTCGCCGTCTCGACGCTGCACGCGGCGCCCGACGCCGATGCCCTCGAGGCCGTCCTCGAGCCCTACTTCGCCATCCAGACCGCGCTCGCCGACGATGACGTCGACGCCGCTCGGGAACCTGCCGGCGAGATCGCTGAACTCGCCCGCGCCCATGAAGACCTCACGGCGGTCGCCGAAGCCGCCAAGGCATTGCGCGAGGCGGAGCAGCTCGAAACCGCACGCGCGCATTTTCACACTCTCTCGCAGAGCCTCATTCCCCTCGTCGAGCAAGCCGGCGCCACCGAGGCCGTCTATGTCGTCTTCTGCCCGATGGCCTTCGGCTACGATGGCGGCACCTGGATGCAGGCCGGCGAGGAAATCTCCAACCCCTACGAAGGCTCCCGCATGCTCCGCTGCGGCGTCATTCAGAAAACCATCGCCGGCGAGTAGCGAGCCTCCCGCAGGACCTGCCGAGGAGCGTGTCGGTGCAACGGAGGAGGGATCGTTCTCGCGCCGCGCACCCCCTTTGAAGACGACAAGGGCGACGGCCAAAAGCCGTCGCCCTTGATTTCAAACGGAAGCGATCGCTTCGGCGCGGCCTCAGCTGAGGTTGAACTGAGGATGGCGGCCGATCGTGCCGACAAGGCGCTTGCGGAACTCGGGGGAGGCCACCCGGCTGAGTTCGGAAGCGGCCCGCCGGCGGCGCTCGAGGATGTCCTCGGACGAGTCGTCACCGAAGCCCTCGAGGTAGCCGAGCTGCCGCTTCCAACGCCTCACCGCGCTCTCCTGGGCGGCGTCGAGACGCGCCGCATACCAGTCGCTGGAGAGAAGCTTCTCGCGGTCGAAGAGCGCGCGGAACTCGGGACTGGTGAGGGTCATGCCCTCGTATTCACCGTCGCGCATGATGTGGAGGAGGGCTTTCAGCGGCGGGCAGGCGAGCTCGATGCTGCGGTCCTCGAAGTAGTTCTTCGCGACGCGCTGGTGCGTCGTCATCATGTTGTCGATACCATCGGCGAAGATCGCCTTGTCCTGTTGCTCGGGGCGCAGCATGTCCTCGGTGAAGAGCGCCGCCGGGTTGCTGAAAATCCGCCCGAAGAAGGTCGAAACGAAGCGCTCCGTGATGCGGTAGCCGAGGATGCTCGAGGGCACCTTTTTACCATCGACCACGATGTCTTCGACCTTTTCGAGGCAGCCGTGCTCGATGAGCCACTTGGGGGAACGCTCCTCCGCCCGCATGCGGCACCAGATTTCAGGCACCAGCAGGCTGATGTCGTGGTCGACGCGGAACTTCGGCCCGACATAGCCGGCCGCCGTGACGAACGGCTCATAGCCCGCCACGATGTAGGAGACGAGCGCCGCGTTGAGATCGATGATCGGCAGGAGGGCGTTGAAGGGCGCCTTCGTGAGGGCACCCTCACTGCCCGCCCCGGTGGTCGAGGGACTCTTCCCCGTCATGCTCGAGATAAACTCCATGAACGCCTCGGGGAGCGGCATGTAGTGGATGGGGTTGAAGACCGCGAGGCAGCGGATGAGGCCTTCGGGCGGGTTGTTACGCCGGCCCGGCAGCACCGCGGTGACAGGGAAGGGAAGCGGGTCCTGCTCCCCAAGACGTCGATAGAAGCGCGCGCTGCGCTTCTGCAGATAGATATCGCGCGGGCTCTCGAGCCCGAGCCGGGTCTGGAGGTAGCGCGGATTTTTCGTCGCCTTGCCGTCGACCACGCGCGGGAAGGCCGAACAGGAGACATAGTCCGGCTGCGTTTCGGGGAACGCGACGAAGTTCTGCAAGCGCTCCTTCATCGGATCGGTGAAATAGTCGAAGCGGACGGAATCCTCCACGATCTCACGCGTCTCCTCGCGGGTGAGCGGCGCATAGTTGGAGAGGAAGGCGCCCGCGGCCGCGAGGTCGTACCCGCGGATAATTGCGTCATCCGGGCGCTGGAACAGGCGGTATTCGCAATTGTAGGTAAATTTCACCGACGGGTGTCCCTTGGCGGAGGGTGGCAGCCCTTCGAGAAGGTGGGTCGGGACCACCACGGAGGCCGTGATATCGTCCTCCATCTGCACCTTGGCGGCGGGAGCGAAATCCTTGCGCAGGCCGAAGACGCGCCAGTTGTGCTTGGTGTCGTAGCCCACCCGCAGGTAACTCGCGATGAGCTTGGCGTTGCGATACTTGAGCTCGTGGCCGGCGATCCCATTGATGATGTCGACGCTGAAACGTTCGCGCCAGTTCTCGCCCCAATCGGGCTTGTAGAAGCGCTTCACCAGGAGGATGAACTCTTTGATCTCAGTCGGGATGGCGCTGACGAAGTCGTTGTGCTCGTCGGTGTATTCGTCGCTCGGGTTCAGGAGCTTGATGACCGAGCCAAGGGAGCGGTCGGGGCTGAGAATGGGCCGGCCTTTTTCGCGGTTCTTGGAGGCGTCCTTGAAACGCCGGCCATACTCGCGCTTGAGGATCTTGTCGGCCGAATACAGCGCCTCGGGAAGGTTGGAGACGTAGAAGGGCAGTTGGATGGTGGCGTCGGCGATGGACTTCGAGATCTCCGACTTGCCGCCTCCGCTCACCGTGCAGGGCTTGTGGCACATCGCCCCCTGTGCGCTGGTCCCGATGAGGCGCCAGCGGCGGTTCTTGCCGGGGCGCCCGAGATGCACCTTGTAGCCCGAGGGGAGGATGTAGGTGTGGCCGGCGAGGAGCTTGATGCGGTGCTCCTTCCCGTCGCGGGACCAGGTGATCTGCTGGTCATGGAGGGAAAAGCGGGCATCCTCCGGCACGTAGTTGATCTCCGGATACACCTTGTCCACGCCGTAGCCCTCGGGCCGCAGCTCGATCTCGTCTGCGTAGCGCTCGAGTTGCTCCTCGAAGGTGTGGTCGACTTCGGGGACATATTCGCTGAGGCGGAAGTCCTCTCCAAGGTCATAGCTCGCAAAGGCCAGGGCACCGCCCGCGTGCTCTTCCTCGACGAGGCCGAAGAGGTTGGCCGCGAAAGAGATCTGCGTTTTCACCTCCTTCTTGCAGTAGCCGAAGTAATTGTCCGCGATAAGGGTCACGACGACCCCCTCCTCGTTGCGTGCGGTGATCTTGAAGGCGGAGCCGTCGTTGTAGAGTTCGTCCTCCTTTTCCCAGCACATGCCGTCGCGCTTCTGCCGCTCGGTCGCCTCGCTGACATGGGGCAGGCCCACCCCCTTTTTGGTCATCTTCAACATCTGCGGAGCGAGGATGACACAGCCGGTGTGTCCGCTCCAATGCTCCACATCGAGGCCGGCGTCGTTCTCGTCGAGGAAGGGGTCGCCGCCGTTGCCGAAGATGGACTCCACGAAGTCGAGGTTGCTCACCATGTTGCCGGGAGCGAAAAAGCGCACTTCCATGGACTTCTGCGCGATGAAGCCAGGCACCTCGGGGCAGACGACGGGGCGCAGGAGGAGCGAGACCCAGGCGCGCGCCTTTTTCTCCTCGTTGGCCGTGAAGGGCAGTTCGAGGAGATCGGCCGGCGGGTTCATGGCGCAGTCGAAGAGGCGCTTGAAGGCGATGCGCGGCACCGCCTTCTTGTCGGCCGGGATGGGGAGACCGTCCTCGGTGACGTGAAACACACCCTTCGTCGTGCGGCGGTCGGCCTTCGGGTTGTGGAGGACGCCCTGGGCGATGCGATAGGAGTCGATGATGTCCGACTGAAAGTGGTCGCTATCCGGCGGAAGAGAGAGGGTGCGGGCGAGGCCGTGGCGGCTGAGCGTGAAGGTCTCCCCAGGGAGTTGCATCGCCTTGCCCTCGCGCACGCCGTCGAGGTATCGGTTGAGCCACTGCTCAATACGCATGTCCACCGGAGCGCGCGGCTGGTCGCGCATGCGTTCCTTGGCGCGAAACTGGGCGGTGAGCGAACGTCCCATCGAAAGCAGGGGAAAATCCTCCTCCTTGCCGAAAATGGGCTGCCCGAGGGCGGTCAGCTGCAGATTGATGAGTTCCACGAACTCGGGTCCCGGAATCGTCGGGCGACCGTTGGCGAGGTCGTAACCGAGGGTGGTCTGAAGGTCTTCGGGCAGATTTTGCATTGCGCGTCGGGTTTCGTCTTCGGTGCTGGTGGACCACCCAGCGGGAGGCGCAAGCGGCCCAGAAGGGGCCATTAACCAAGAGGGTCCGTCGTCGGTCAAGGCGAAGCTTGGACGGTCCGGAAAGGGCTCCCGGCCGGCGGTTTTTTGTATCGGCAGGATCGCGAAAAGGCCTCACACCTTGCGCCTTTTTCCCCCTGCCCGAAGTTGCCTTGCCATGACGAAAAAG
>JBKHAU010000101.1:0-7877 GCA_046542725.1 Opitutales bacterium | reverse complement strand
GCCGTCATGATCGTCGGACTGCCGCACTATCTGTTCGTCGCCGGCATGCTCTTTGCGATTGGCCTCTTCGGGGTTCTCCTGCGACGCAACACGCTGGTCATTTTCATGTGCCTCGAGCTCATGCTCAGCGCCTCGATCCTCGCCCTCGTGGCCTTTTCGCGTTATCACAGCACGCCCGAGGCGCCCCTCTACAGTGGCAACGTGTTTGTTCTTTTCATCATTGCGATTGCGGCCTGCGAGGTGGCGGTCGGTCTTGCGATCATCGTCGCCCTCTGGCGGCGCAAACAAACGGTGGACGTCGCGGCGCTCACCGACCTGAAAAACTAGGGACAGCGATGAACGTCTCGACCCTGCTCACCCTCATCCTCGTCAGCCCGCTTGTCGCGGCCGGTCTCATCTGGTTGCTCGGGCGCACGCGCCACTCCCTCGCGGTCGGCCTTTCTGTCTTCTCCGCCGGGCTCGGCATGCTTGCCACGCTCTGGCTGCTCCTCGGCTCCTGGGGCGGGGAGACGCTTGCCGGCGCGGGCTTCCAGGTGGAGTGGCTGCGCCTCGGGGACTTCAGCCTCACCCTCGGTTACCTTCTCACGCCGGTCTCCGCCGCGATGCTCGGAGTGGTGACCTTCGTCGGCTTCTGGATCCACCTCTTCTCCGTCGGCTACATGCAGGGCGACCCCGGCAAGGGGCGCTTCTTCGGCGGGCTCTCGATCTTCATGTTCTCCATGCTGGGGATCGTCCTCGCGGACAATCTCCTCATGGTCTTCGTCTTCTGGGAGCTCGTCGGCTTCAGCTCCTACATGCTCATCGGCCACTACCTGACGGACGAGGCCGCGGCGGCTTCGCGCAAGGCCTTCGTGACGAATCGGGTGGGGGACTTTGGCTTCCTCATCGGGATCATCCTCGTGTATTGGCAGTTCGGGACGGTCGACCTGCTCGAACTGGAGGCAGCGGGGACCCAGGCCAGCTGGTGGGTCGGTCTCCTCCTCTTCTGCGGGGTGCTCGGCAAATCCGCGCAGATGCCGCTCCATGTCTGGCTGCCGGACGCGATGGCGGGCCCGACCCCGATCTCGGCCCTGATCCACGCCGCCACGATGGTCGCGGCCGGTGTCTTCCTTCTTGCCCGCACCTTTTTCCTCTACGACGACAGCGCGCTCATCACGATCGGCTGGATCGGCACGGTCACCGCGGTCTGCGCCGCGCTCTGGGCCTTCGCCCAAAGCGATATCAAGAAGATCCTCGCCTACTCGACGCTCTCGCAGCTCGGTTACATGGTCGCCGCCTTCGGGCTCGGGACGCTGCTCGGGCGGCACTATCACGGCGAGGGCAACGCCGAATACGCGATCTATTGGGGCGTGGGCGCGGCCATGTTCCACCTCACGACGCACGCCTTCTTCAAGGCCCTGCTCTTCCTCGGGTCCGGCTCGGTGATCCATGCCTGCCATCACGAGCAGGATATTTTCAAGATGGGCGGACTGCTGAAGAAAATGCCGATCACGGGCATCACCTTTCTCCTCGGGGTGATTGCGATCGCGGGCGTGCCCTTCATCTCCGCCGGGTTCTTCTCGAAGGATGCCGTTCTCCTCCTCGCGAAGGAGCAGAGCGCGCCGGCGTTCTATCTTCTCACCGCCACCGCGGTGCTCACCGCCGCTTACATGGGCCGACTCTTCGTCATCGCCTTTCTCGGCAAGCCGAACAGCGCACACGCCGAGCACGCCCACGAATCGCCGTGGACGATGTGGCTGCCGCTCGCCGTCCTCGCCGTCTTCGCCGTCGGCGGGGGCTACATGGTCCTCTATCCCGAGGTGGTGCACCCGGTTTTATACGACTACGTGCTGCATCCGAAGGGAGCGGATTCCATTCTCATGATCACGATCTCGGCGGTGGCTGCGGTGGTCGGGCTGAGCTTCGCGTTCTTCTTTTACGGCGCGGGCAACACGGCGGACCGGCTGGAGCAAAAGGCGCGGCCGGTCTGGGCCTTCAGCCGCTCCCGTTTCTACTTCGACGAGGTCTACCGGGCCTATGTCGACAAGGTGCAGCAGCGCTTTGCCGACCTCGTGGACTTCATCGATGCGCTCTTTATCGGCGGTCTTCTCGTGCGCGGCAGCGCGGGGATCACCGGGCTCTTCGGCCTCCTCGCGAAGGGTTCCCACACCGGCAGCCTGGCGAGCTACGTCTGGTGGTTCTTCATCGGCGTGCTCCTTGTCTGGGGTTTCGCTTCCGGTCTCTTTGCCTCCGCCTTCTAAGCCATGAAGACGTTTTCCACTCTCGCTTTTCTCGACGGCGCCGGCGCCTGGCTCAACGGCCTCGCCGCGTCGACGCCGCGGCTCTTTGAGGCGCTCCTCGTCATCGCGGTGCTTTTTCCATTCTGCGTCGCGATCGCCTTGGCCGTCGGGGGCAACCTCAAGCCGCGCCCGGTCAAGGTCACGGCGATGGCCGGCTTCGTCCTGTCCGCCCTCTGCGCGCTTTTCCTCGCGGCGACCTACTACGCGATGGACGCCGCCGGTGGCTACGCCTTCGAGATCATCCGCGAGACGGGGCTGCAGCGCTTCGGCGTCTTTCTCCACTTCGGACTCAACGGGATCTCGACACCGCTCTTCGCGATGGCGGGCCTCGTCGGGCTGGCGGCGGGCGCCTATGCCGTCTCCGGCCAGATCGAGCGTCTTCGGCTCTTTCTCATCCTTCTGCTCACGATGCAGTCGGGCCTGATGGGGCTCTTCGCCTCGGTCGACGTCCTCTTTTTCTATCTCTTTCACGAGTTTGCCCTCATCCCGACCTTCATCCTCATCGCGATGTGGGGCGGGCGTGGCCGCAAGGTCGTCGCGCTGGAGATGACGATCTATCTCACCTTCGGCGCCATGCTCACGTTGGCCGGCTTGCTCCTGCTTTATCTCAGCAGCGATGCCCTGGCCTTCAACATGATCGAGCTGCGCCGTGTCGTCGGGACGATCGACCATGGCACCACGATTGCGGCCCTGCTCCTCCTCGGCTTCGGGGTCCTCGTCTCGCTTTTTCCCTTCCACAGCTGGGCGCCCAAAGGCTACGCCACGGCTCCGGCGGCCAACGCCATGCTGCACGCCGGCGTGCTGAAAAAGTTCGGCCTCTACGGTCTCATCCAGATCGGCCTGCCGCTCGTCCCGGCGGGTTTCGCCCATTGGGCGCCGGTTCTCATGTGGCTGGCGCTGGGCAACATCGTCCTCATTGGCCTCGTCACGATGGCGCAGCGCGATCTCAAGCTCATGCTCGGCAACGCGTCCGTCATGCACATGGGCTACGCCTTTCTCGGCCTCTTTGCCTTCAGCACGGTGGGGATCGGCGGAGCGGTCCTCATGATGGTGGCGCACGGCCTCTCCGTGGCGCTGCTCTTCATGCTGGCCGATGTCGTCGAGCGCCGCGCCGGTACGACGGAGCTCTCCGAACTCGGCGGAATGGCGAAGACCGCACCGGTCCTGGCCGGCTTCTTTGTCGCCGCGACGATGGCCAGCATCGGGCTGCCGGGCTTCGCCAACTTCTGGGGTGAGCTCGCGATCTTTGTCTCCCTTTTCAAGTCCACCACGCCGTGGGTCGTCGCCCCGGCCATCCTCGGCATCGTCATCTCGGCGATCTACGGACTTCGCGCGGTCTCGCGCGTCTTCTTTGGCGAGGCGAAGAGCGAATACACCGGGGGCGACCTCTCCGGGGCGGAGAAATGGCCGGCCGTGCTGCTTCTCATCGGTCTCCTCGCTGTCGGCCTCTGGCCGCGCCTCATCGCTGATGACATCGACGCAGCGGTGCAGGACGTCCTCGCCACCGCCGAGATGCAACCAACCCTTCCCGCCGCCCCCGAAGTGGCGGCCACCGATCCGTCGCCTTCCCGATGAATCCAGCAGACATCCCACCCGTTTCTCATGACTGGGGCGCGATCGTGCCCGAGATGGTGCTCGCGGGCGGCGCGCTCCTCCTCCTCCTCCTCGAGGTGGTCGTGCCCACGCTCAAGCGCTGGCTGCCCCACCTCACGGCCGCACTTTTTGTCCTCCTCGCCGTCGGGCTTGGCTGGAACCGTCTCGCCAACGGCTTTGGCGGCTCCCAAGAGTTCTTTGGCGGGATGCTGCGGCAGACGGCTTACACCGATCTCTACCGCATCTTTTTCCTTCTCACGGGTGCCGCCGTCGCGCATCTCGGCATGACTTATCTGCGCAGCCGGCCGCTCGCGCGGGTGGAGTTTTTTCACGTCCTTCTGGTGGTCATCGCGAGCCTGATGCTGCTCGTGCAGAGCGCGCACTTTGCGATGCTCTTTGTCGCCCTCGAGACGCTGACGATCGGCTTCTACATCCTCGTGGCGTATGGACGCTACAGCGCGCTCTCCCTCGAGGCCGGGCTGAAGTACCTCGTCGTCGGCTCTCTCAGCTCAGGGCTGACGCTCTTCGGGATTGTCCTGCTCTTCGGCGCCGCGAGCAACCCCGTCTTCGACTACAGCACGACCCAGCCCTTCCATTTCGGGGCCTTGGCGGAGTTTTTCACGGCCTACCACCGCATGCACGAGGGGGCGCAACCGCTCCTCGGACTCGTCGGGGCGGGGCTCGTGATTTCGGGGGTGGCCTTCAAGATCGGCCTCGTCCCCTTCCAGATTTGGATTCCCGACGTCTACCAGGGCGCGCCCACGCCGGTCACCGCGCTGCTCGCCGTCGGATCGAAGGCCGGGGGCGTTTTCATTCTCCTCAACCTCGTCGGACCGAACGGGCCCTTTGCCCAGCTCGAGGCGGTGACGATTCCGCTCCTGACCCTCTTGACCGCCGCCACGCTGCTGTTTGGCAACCTCGCAGCGCTCGGTCAGCGTAACGTGAAGCGGCTCATGGGCCTTTCCGGAGTGGCGCACGCGGGGTTCCTCATCCTCGGGGTGCTGGCTTCCGCGCAGCAGGAGTGGCTCGTGCCGGTCATCTTTTTCTACCTCGTGGTCTATGCGCTGGCCTCGTTTGGGGTCTTCGAAGTGATGACTCACGTCGGCCCGCCGGAAGACGCCGATCAAGGCTTCGACGATTACAGCGAGCTGATGAAACACCAGCCGCTCCTCTGGGGCTCCCTCGCGATCGGTCTCGGCAGCCTCGCCGGCATCCCGCCGCTCGCCGGCTTCGTGGCGAAGGTCTTGATCTTTTACGGGGCGCTGCAGGCCGAACTCTACTGGCTGCTCGGCCTCGCCATCTTCGGGGTGGTGTGCTCGATTTATTACTACTTCGGCTGGCTGCGCGCGACCGTGACCAAGTCCCTCTTCGAGGACGCCAGCCGCGGTACTGCCCGACAGCCCACGACCGGCACGCGCGCCATCCTCTACGGCCTCAGCGCCCTCACCGTGCTCTTCGGCCTCTACCAGGGCATTTTCGCGCTGGGGTATTGAGCCTCATCCGGCCTCACGCCGCTCAGGCGCGATCTCCCCGGCTGGGATGCCGGTGGCACGTCGGCGGGTTTCGCGCTCTGGGTGCTCCGCCGCGATGGCGTTATTCGCGTGGTGGCCCGTCGCCGCGGCTTTGGCTGACGAGGAGCAGTTCGACCCGCTTCAGTTCGCGGAGGACGCGATTGGACTGCATCTCGAGCCAGAACCAGACCTTCATGAAGGAGATCATGAGGAGAAGGAAGAGGGCGGCGCCACCCCATCGCAATTGCGCGGAGACCCCGGCTGCCTGGTAGAACTCCACCGCGGTCCAGAGGAAGAGTCCAAAGGAGACGAGCTGGAGAGAGACGGCCCAGAGCGAGATCCAGCGGTTGCGCCCATACAGGGCCTGGAAGAGCTCGCGCCAGAGCCCGGGTTCCTTCGCGAGGGTGGCAGCCTCTTCGCTGTCGGCCGCGAGGGCGGCCCGGATACGTTCATCGAGATTGTTCATGATCAACTCCTTTCGGGGGTTCGGAAAAGTCTTCTGCGAGCCGTCGGCGTAGTCGTTGGCGGGCGTGAAAGAGGCGCGACTTCACCGTGCCGCGTGGGATCCCGAGGGTCGTGGCGATGGTGGCGACGCCCAGCTCGGAGATGTAGAAGAGCTGGAGGATCTCGCGCTGCTCCGGCGGCAATTCGGCGAGGGCAGCGCGCACCGCGGCGTGTTCGTCGCGCCTTTCCTGGCTCGGTTCGAGGGCCGCGGGCTGGGCGATCTCGGGCTCGGCTTCGAGGGCCGATTGGCGTCGCCGCGCCCGCGCCTCCCGCCGGATCCAGTCGGTCGCCCGTCGCGCCACGATACGATGTGCCCAGGCCGGAAAAGTCGCCGGGTCGTGCAGCCGCGTCAGGGCGCGCGCGATCTGTGGCCACGCTTCCTGAAGGACGTCTTCGGCCGCCTGTGGATCGCCCAGCCGCGCCCGGGCAAAGCCGGTGAGCGGCCCGTGCCACAGCTCGAAGAGTTCCCGAAAGGCGGACGCCACGCCGTCCCGTGCCTGGAGGACGAGGTATTCGGTGAGGATCTGGCGGCGGTCGCGGCGCATGACAAAGGTTTACCTCCATAAGTCGCCGGCAGCGCCCCATCGGTTCACCCCGAGGGCAAAAAACGGCCAAGGTGTGGTTCCAGGCGCGGGGACGGAGACCCGGCGGCGATCCGAGAAGGGAACGGTGCGGGACCACTGCCCGGCGCCGGGTCGGGACCGGTCGCCGCCCGTGCAGCAGCGGGTCGGGACCGGGTTCAACCCCCACTGCCTCCAGCGCCATACCGCGCGGGTTCAACTCGAACAGTGAACATTTTCCCAGCAGAGTTGCGAAGGCCGGGGGGACCCGCGACAGTCCGGTTTTCTTCATGGCAGGTTCGGCACCCACCCACATCCGCCTCCGCGGCGTCCGGCAAAACAACCTCAAGAACTTCGATCTCGATATCCCTCTCGGGCGGTTGATCGTCGTCACGGGGCTGTCCGGCGCGGGCAAATCATCGCTTGTCTTCGAGACCCTCCATGCCGAGGGGCAGCGGCGCTACGTCGAGACGTTCTCGCCTTACACGCGGCAGTTCATGGACATGCTCGACCGGCCGCAGGTCAACTCGATCGAGAACATTCGGCCCTCCATCGCGATCGAGCAGAGCAACACCGTGCGCACCTCGCGCTCAACGGTGGGCACGATGACCGAGCTGACCGACTACGCGAAGGTCTGGTTCAGCCATGTCGCCCAGCTTTTTGATCCCGGGACCGGCGAACTGGTGGAGGACGACAACCCGGCGACGATGTGGTCCAAGGCGCGGCAAACCCTGCCCGACGAGCGCGTCCTCCTCTGCTTCCGCCTCACCAAGCCCGACAACCTCGGCTGGGACGAGGTCCTCGCCTCCCTCTCCAGTCAGGGATACACCCGAGCGGTGAGTGGCGGTGCCATCGTGAGACTCGGCGAACTCGCGCCGGCCGATCTGGCGGGAAACGCCGGCCTGCACGTTATCCAGGACCGCGTGAAGCTCGCCGGGGACCAGCGCACGCGCTTCATCGAGGCGGCGCGCACCGCCCTCCACTTTGGCCAGGGGCACCTCTTTCTTCTCGCCGACGATGGCTCCGGGGTGCGCCTGCACTTTTCCGAGGGATTGCACTCGCCGGCGAGCGACCGGCGCTTTTCGCCCGCCTCGCCCAACCTCTTTTCCTTCAACTCCCCGGTCGGCGCCTGTGAGCACTGCCGGGGCTTCGGCCGCGTCATCGAGATCGACGACCGCCTCGTCATTCCGGACGAGAGCCTCTCGCTCGCGGAAGGCGCGGTGCGGGCCTTTCAGGGCGCCGTCTATTCCGAGAGCCAGCGCGACATGCTGCGCGCCTGCAAGCAGCACGGCGTGCCGACCGACGTGCCCTACCGCGAGCTTTCCACCGAGCATCGGCAGTTCGTCCTCGCGGGCGAGCCTGACTACGGCAGGACAAGTCCCGCGAATGGCCCAAGGCCTGGTATGGCGTGCGTCGTTTTTTTGAGTGAC
>JBKHAU010000100.1:0-7894 GCA_046542725.1 Opitutales bacterium | reverse complement strand
AAGGAGAGTTTGCCGAAGTGCAGGCTGTGTTGCACGACGAGGACGGTCCAGAGCACAGCGAGCCCGCAGAGAACGATCACGGAGCGGCGATTCAGCGGCGACGGGGATTGCATCGGACAAAGGGTCGGTCAGGGGCGTCGGGCAACGGCAAGAAGAGAGAGTCCGGCGGGAAACACCCCCGCGCGCACCAGCGGCCCCTCGGAGCGAAAGATGGCGGTGAGGAGCGCGTTGAGCGGCGCGGGCGGGACGGACAGCTCGATGCCCGGGCGATTCTCCGCCCGGCTGCGCTGCAGTCGTCGCACGACCCAGGCGGCGGGCAGCAGCCAGCTGTTGAAATAGCTGCACTCGAGCACTTCGAAGCCGGCCTTGCGAAGCTGCCCGGCGAGACCTTCGCGAGTGTAGCGGCGGTAGTGGTGATTGAGGGCGTCGTGCTGGCTCCACATCGCGGGAAGGGCGGGCACGGTGAGGACAAGGCGACCCTGGCTCGCAAGGTGTTGGCCCGTCACGCGAAAGGCTGCGAGATCGTCCTCAATATGCTCATACACATCGAGTGCGATGATCCCGTCGAACTGCTCGCCGGGATAGGGAAAGGCCTCCGGGAGGGCCCCGTCGACGACCTCCAGGCCGCTCTTGCGCGCCGCATGAGCACGCGCTTCCGGCTCCATCTCACAGGCCTTCAAGCGGCCGAATGTCTGCAGCATCCCAAGGCTGCCACCCGTCCCACAGCCGATCTCGAGAAGCGACGGGGAGGCCGCGTGGAGATGGCGCCGCAACGCCGCCGCCACGATGGTGCGGCGACCGCGAAACCACCAGTGGGCATCTTCCACGGCGGCAAATCGCTCGAAAAGGGAAGCATCCATTGCAAGAGAAGCAGGGAGAGGCGCCAGCAAGCGCCATGCACGGGGGGGCTTCAAGCGCATTTCGGCGGCGGCGAACACCCGGCGGCGAGACGAGCGGTGAGGGGCCGCCTGCGCGCCTTGGCGCTTGCTTGCGGGAGTGACCGACCCATGCTCGCCGATCGATGTCGAATCGGGTCCTGCCTTCGTCGCCTGGCCACGGCCCTGGCCTTACACCCGTGCGCTACGCGCTCTGCCTCCTCCTCTGGGTGCTGGCCGCGTATCACTCGCTCTGGACGACTACCGACTTCGCCTACCACGACGACTACAACCTGCTCCTCAACGCCGAACTCCACGACGGCGCCATCGTGGGGCAATGCACCACGATCGCGCGTCCCCTCTATGGTGTCCTCAACGAGCTGGGATTCAGCCTCGCGGGCAGTCTCGAGGGGCTGGCGGCTTACCGCTTTGTCGGTCTCCTCCTCCTTGCCTTGTGGGGTCTGGGCTTCGCCGGGGTGCTGGCCCGGGCTGGCTGGCGCCGGGAACTGGCGCAGATCGGAGGCGGCCTCGTGGTCCTTCTGCCGGCGAGTCAGGTGCTCGTGAGTTGGGCGGCCACCATTCCCTACGTCCTCGCCCATTTGCTCGCCCTTCTGGCCTTTGTCCTCGCGCAGCCAACCAAGTCGGTGCGGCGCGCCGTCTGGATACGGCGGTCGCTGGCCGCGGTCCTGCTTCTCGCGGCCTCCTTTCTCATCTACCAGCCGGCCCCCCTCGCTTATCTCCTCGGATTCGCCGCCCTCTTTCTCGGCCGGCGTGGGTGGGAGGGGCGTGGCTTCGCGCTCTATCTCGGCCGACATGTGGGCGTGATGGTGGCGGGAGTGGTGTGTGCGCTGGTTGCGTTTCAACTCATCCTCTTCGCGACCGGATGGAGTGCCAGTGATCGCCTCGGCCTGACGATGCAGTGGAGCGACAAGCTCACCTGGTTCTGGAACCAGCCCCTGGGTCGCGCGATGTCCCTCTTTTGGCTGACCTATCATTTCGAGGAGGGGTGGCTGCTCAACAATGCGGTTGCGGAGTGGTTTCGCCGCGGCCTGCTTGCGCTGATCCTGGTGGGGTTGGTGGTCGAGGCGCGAAGTCGATCGGGGCTCTCCCGCTGGCTGCTCCTGCCCGTCGCGCTGCTTCTGCTTCCCGCCAGCGCCATCCTCCTCCTCGTCGTCCCGGAAAACCAGGATGCCTACCGCGTTCTCCTGCCTGTCTCGTCGATGGCGTTGCTCCTCGCGCTCTTTGCCGCGCAGCGCCTCCTCGCTCCGCTCGGTCGTCGGGCCGAGCTGGGGGTGGCGGGCGCCGCCCTCGCCCTGGCCTGGACGTTGGCCGCCTATCACGTCGAGCACCTCATCGTCTTTCCGCAGCGAACCGAGTTTCACTTCGCCCGCGAGGTCGTGCGGGGGCATGCCTTTTCCGACAGCCAGGAGCAATGGTATGTCATCCGGGCCCGCTGGGGAGATCAGCCGGCGGAGAATTGGGACGGCGAGTTCGGTTGCCCGACCCTGCTTTCGCGGGACGGAACGCCCTTCCTCTTCTTTTACGCCGCGCGCGAGCGGTTTCCCGCGGTCACGTGGGAGGATCGGCCGATGGCGATCGATCAGGGCTACGATCCGCCCACTGACCCCGAAGCCTATGCCCGGGTGGTGGACGCGCGCGTCCTTGGCTTCCGGCGTGCCCCGAAGAATTGATCCCCGGGCGGAATCCGGCGGCGTGGGCCCGTTTGCAAAAGCCTTGCGGGCAGGGCGGGGAGAGGGGAGGAAGGAGGCGTCATGACCGCTTTTTCCCTCACCTTCGACGAAGCCGCGCAGATCCGCGATCGCGTGGGCACGCCGGTCTACCTTTATGATGAAGCCAGCTTGCGCGCCGCCGCCGAGCGCGCCTTGGGCTTTCCCGCGCCCTATGGGCTGACGGTGCGCTTCGCCATGAAGGCATGCCCCAACGCCGCCATTCTCCGGCTCTTTGAGTCGATGGGGCTGGGTTTCGACGCGAGCAGCCTTTTCGAGGTCGAGCGTGCTCTCCGCGCCGGTGTCGGCACCTCGCACATTTCGCTCTCCACCCAGGAACTTCCGGCGCACTTCGGCGGCCTTCTCGAACAGGGGGTGGAACTCAACGCCTGCTCCCTCAATCAGCTCGAGGCCTACGGCAAGCGCTTCCCCGGTACGCGCGTGGGGGTGCGCTTCAATCCTGGCCTCGGTTCGGGGGGCAACAACCGCACCAACGTCGGCGGTCTCGGTTCGAGTTTCGGCATCTGGCACGAGTTCCTCCCCCAGGTCGTCGAGATTGCGGCGAAGCATCGTCTGGAGATCTTCCGCGTTCACAGCCACATCGGTTCAGGTTCCGACCCCGCCGTCTGGGAGCGCGTCTCCGACCTCACCCTCGATCTCGCTCGCCAGCTCGAGACCGTCACCCACGTCAATCTCGGGGGCGGCTACAAGGTCGCCCGTGTGGCCGGCGAGAAGAGCACCGACCTCGGCGTCGTCGGCCCCCCCATCCGCGCACGCCTCGAGGCCTTTGCGGCCGAGACCGGGCGCCAGCTCCACCTCGAGATCGAGCCCGGCACGTTGCTCGTGGACAACGCTGGCGCGATCCTCTCCACCGTGCAGGATATCGTCTCGACCGGGGCGGAAGGTTACCTGTTCTACAAGCTGGATACAGGCATGACCGAGATCCTGCGCCCTTCACTCTATGGCGCGCAGCACGACTTCGAGATTCTTGCGCCGACCGTGCGGGAAGAGACCCGGCCCACGCTGGTGGTGGGTCATTGCTGCGAGTCGGGCGACATTCTGACGCCTGCTCCCGGCGACCCTGAGGGGCTCGCCCCGCGCAGCCTGCCGATCGCCGAGGTGGGGGACTTCTGCCTCATCAGCGGCGCGGGGGCCTATTGCTCCGCCATGCCGGCGAAGAATTACAACTCGTTTCCTGAAGCGCCCGAACTCCTGCGCTCGAGAGACGGCGAATGGCGCATCATCCGCCAGCGCCAAGACCTCGTGCAGATGCTCGCGAACGAGACGAACGAGCGCCTCACCGCCCGCCTCGAGGATCTCGAGCCTCACTTCAAGGACTAGGCATCGCTCCTCCTGCGTGAACGGACTCCGCCAGTTTCCCCTCGGGCACACCATCACGGGAAACCCGCACAGCGTGTGTGTGAGCCTGCCGACTGCGGCCGACGTCTTCGGCTATGAGGAGAAGGATCCGCGCGTGCTCGGCGCCCTCGCGACGGGCTATCCGCGTTTTCTCGAACATCCGCTCATCAGCCGCCTGACCGCACTCGTGCGCGCGCGCCTCGGGCTGGGGGAGGGAACCTTGCTGCTGTGCGCAAGCGTGGCCGTGGCTGCAGATGTCCTGCAATACGCGGGCGCCGGGAGGCCGCTGCGAGGCCTCCCGCAAGGGCTGGCCGGGGTGTTCTTCGAGGCCACCGCGGCTCCGGCCGCCCTTCGTCGGGCGCAGGCCTTTCTGCAGCATACCGGCGGGCGCATCTCCTCGCGGGAGGCCGAGGCGACGCTCGTCGCCCTGGGGGAGCTCTCGCGGCCGCACCCCGAGGATCGGCTCGAGAGCAAGGATGAACGCCCCCTTCTCGAGGCCTTTGCTTCCCAGGTCGGCACCGCGCCGGAGAACCTGCGCCTCACCCGTGGAGGGATGAACGCGGTCCATGCCGCCTTTCGCGCCCTCAGCCACCTTGCCTCCCGCGAAGGCCGTCACCGCTGGGTCCAGGTCGGCTGGCTCTACGTCGACACCATCCGCATCCTCAGCGATCTCTGCCCGCCGGGTGTCGCGCCGATCGTCTGCTCCGAGGCGGCGGACTTCGCCGCGCTCGCCCGTGCGATTCGCGCGAGCGCGGGGGAAATCGCGGGGATCGTCGTTGAGGCCCCAACCAACCCCACATTTGGTCTGCCAGACCTCCGCGCGCTGCGGGCCTTGGCCGACGAGGTGGGCGCCTTTCTCATCGTGGACCCGAGCCTGGTGGGCATCTCCAATGCGCAGGTCCTGCCCTTCGCCGATGTCGTCGTCGCGAGCCAGACCAAGTATGCCGCCGGCAGTGGCGATGTCATGGCCGGACTGCTCGCGATCAACCCCCACTCGCGCGTTGCCCTCGAGCTGCCTGCCCTCCTCGAGCGTTGGATCACCCCCCTGCACGCGGCCGATCGCGCCCGCCTCCTGGCCGAGCTGAAGGCCAATGAGGGCCTCGTCGCACGCGTCAACGAGACCCTGCCAGAGGTCGCGCGATTCCTTGAGGCGCACCCCGCAGTGGAGCGGGTGCGCTGGGCTCGCCCCTCGCCCGCAGCGGATTGGCTGCGGGGCCCGGGCGCGGTGGTCTCCTTCACCGTGCGCGGGGACCCGCGTCGCTTCTTTGATCGGCTGGAGATGGCCAAGGGACCGAGCTTCGGCACCGCCTACTCCCTGCTCTCGCCCTACGTCTGGCTCGCGCACTACGACCTCGTGAAGTCGGTCGAGGGTCGCGACAGCCTCACCCGAGCCGGTGTGCCTCCCGACCTCATGCGACTTTCCGTCGGGCGCGAATCCCCGGAAGCGATCATCGCCGCCCTCGAGGCCGCGCTGGCTTGCTAAAGCGCTTCGCCCGCGAGCGGTGCCTTCCGTGGCTCCGCCGGCACCCGCAGGAGCAGAGCGATGCCCGCCGCGAAGAGCAGGGCCACACCCAGGGCCCCCCACCGGGGATCGCCCGCGAGATGCCCCACGGTGCCCATCAGTAGTGGGCCGACGATCGCGCCCCCTTTCCCCAGGATATTGTAGAACCCAAAGAACGCCGCCGCGCGCTCGTCCGGAATGAGATTGGCAAAATAGGAACGGCTGAGCGCCTGCAGACCGCCCTGCACGAGGCCGATGAGGAACCCGAGGACAAACAACTCGTTCACCGCCCAGCCGAAGATCTCGACCGGCTCCCCGGAAAAGCGCCAGGCATAGAGACTCACCCCGAGATAGACTGTCACCGCGAATAGGATCAGGCGCCGTGGGGAGATCCGTTGCCCCAGCCAGCCGAAAAGCAGCGCGCAGGGCACGCCGACGACCTGCACGAGGATGATCGCGAGGATCAAGGTCCCCTGTCCGATCCCGACTTCGGCGGCAAAGGCCGAGACCATCTGCACAAACGTGTTCACCCCGTCGATGTAGCAAAAGTAGGCCAGGAGAAAGAGGCTCGCCGCGCGGTGGCGGCGGAGTTCGCGAAAGTTCGCGCGCAGTTCTCCGAGGATGGAGCGTGGGCCCCGGCGCGCTCGTTCCGAGGGGGAGGGGAGGGGCGAGCGTTCCTCCACCCAGAAGAGGAGGGGCAGAGAAAAGAGGAACCACCACAGCGCCACGCTCAGAAACACGCCTTTCACGATCGGCACGGGCGAGCTGAAGCCGAGCAGCTCCGGCTGGTTGAAGAGAACGAATTGGGCGAGCAGAAGCAGGACACTGCCCAGATACCCAAGGGAGAAGCCCAGGGCCGAGACCAGATGGCGATTGCCCGCCCGGGAGACATCGGTGAGCAGCGCATCGTAGAAAATGAGACTGCCGAAGAATCCGAGCGCCGCCACCGTGCGCAGGGCGAGCGCAAGGGGCCACATCCCCGCCGGCACGAGGGCAAGCCCCGCGCAGCCGACGCTCCCGATGAGCGCAAAGCGCCCCAGCCACCGCTTCTTCACCGCTCCGCCGTCGGCCAGCGCCCCGAGAAAGGGTGCCGCCACCGCCACGCCGAGCCCCGCCGCCGTCACCGCCACGCCCTGCCAAAAGAAGGCCCCCCGTCCCCCGTCGTCGAGATACCAGTAGCTCGCGAAGAACCCACCGAAAAAGACGGTCAGGACGGAGAGGACAAAAGCCGAGTTCGCCCAGTCGTAAAACGCCCAGGCAAGGGCCTCGCGCGAGAGACGGGACGGAGAGCGTGGCATACTTGGCGGCGAGCCTGGGTCGAAGGGCCGCGGGGGTCGAGTGTGAAGCACCCAAGGTGTATCCAGAAAACAGTTACGAGCATGACCGGATGGGGACGGTCGGAAAGGGAGCGGCGTTTCCTCGAAAGCCTCCCGTCCGCCGCGCCCGTCGACCCCTCATTCCTTCCGCGAGGAGCGCCCGTCACTTTTTCGAGAGATGAGGCAGGCTGCCAAAGGGGGTTCATAAGTTTCTAAAGAACAATGGCTTAAAGGAAATATGAGGATTTTTCGAGAATGGGCTTGTCGTGGCTCTGTAACCCTATTGCCTCTTGCCTCCTTTCCTCCGGGAAAGCGTTCTTCGAAAGTGTTTCCACGATTCTCCCGCAAGCGCCTCCGTGCGCCCACCGCGGTGATCCTTGCCGCTCTTGGGCGAGGCTCCTTCAAGTTCCGGGGCCGACGAAAAAAATCACTTTTCTCGCCAAAAACCCTTGACCGCGCTGTGACGATTCGGTGTCTTGGAAATCTTTCTCGCCCATGAAAAGGCGATGTTCTTTTAAAAGTTGAGTTTCGCGGTTCCGGCCGGGTTTGAAGATTTTTCTGAAAAACCTCTTGACCGCTCCGCTGAGATTCTCCTTTATCGAAATCTTTCCGCCAAATACAAAACGGCGACGTTCTTTGAAAGTTACTTTGTGCGATTGGGACGGTTTTTGAACCGATCAATCCTTTGCAACAAAGAGTAGTCCAGATAGTTTCACGAGAAGCATCTAGACACTCCGCAAGCAGCTTTAATAAAGCTATTTTCGGAGAGTTTGATCCTGGCTCAGAGTGAACGCTGGCGGCGTGGTTCAGACATGCAAGTCGAGCGAGATTCTCTGAAGCCGATCCTTCGGGTGAAGCTTCAGGGATGACAGCGGCGAACGGGTGAGTAACACGTGAGCAACCTGCCCTTAAGTTCGGGATAGCCTGCCGAAAGGTGGATTAATACCGGATGTGGTCTTTCACCGCATGGTGAAAATACTAAAGCTTGTAATGGCGCTTAAGGAGGGGCTCGCGCTCTATCAGCTTGTTGGTGAGGTAACGGCTCACCAAGGCTAAGACGGATAGCTGGTCTGAGAGGATGATCAGCCACACTGGAACTGAGACACGGTCCAGACA
>JBKHAU010000099.1:0-7949 GCA_046542725.1 Opitutales bacterium | reverse complement strand
CCATGAGAAGAAAGGGCCGGTTGAAGGGCCAGAGGGGAGAATTGTAGCGCTCCGCGTAATAGCGCAGCGGCTGTTTCAGGCGGATCAACGCGATGCCGCAGTGGTGTTGAATGGGGTCACTCATGGGGCCTGCCGAGCCACAGGAAAAAAGGTGGAACGTGCCGCAGCCCTCACCCCTGCGCAACCCCAAAGGCGGCCTCTTCGCTCCCCTGGCAGAGGGATTCAAAACACGGGCGATCGCACGGAGCGGCTTCCTCTTCGGGAGTCCGTCATCTCCTGTCGCGGCCGGCGCAGGACATGGCGAGGGCCATGGGTTTCAGCCCTAGCGATGGATACAGCTGGTTGTCGGCCGAGCCGGGGAAGGGCACGCACGCGTGGCGGCGGCTCAACTCCGAATGAAACGCCTTCGCCCGCCCTTCGATGCAGGCCTCGAAAGCCAACCTCCCGATTTGGGGCTTGCGCGTTGACCCCCGAAGACTTTTTTTGAGCGTTTTTCTCGAAATGAAAGCGACAATCCAAACCCAAGGCCGCCAGTTCACTGTCCAGCAGGGCGACATCCTCTTCGTCAACCGCTACCAGGATACGAAGAGCGGTGACACGGTGACGCTGGATGACGTTCGCGCAATTGGCGAAGGCGAGTCCATGCGCTTTGGGACGCCCAGCGTCGAAGGCGCCTCGGTCACCGCCAAGATCCTCGAAAACAAGCGGGGCAAGAAAGTCGTTGTTTTCAAGAAGAAGCGCCGCAAGGGCTACCGCAACAAGCGCGGCCACCGCCAGGAAATCTCCGTCATCAAGATCGAAGCGATCAACGGTTAACCCAGTTTCATCTCCCACCCACTTTTCGAGGACAGACTCATGGCTCATAAAAAAGGACAAGGCACCTCCAAGAACGGCCGCGACAGCCACGCCAAGCGCCTCGGCGTGAAGCGCTACGACGGCCAGCCGGTGCTCGCCGGCACCATCCTCATCCGCCAGCGCGGCACCCGCTTCCATGCCGGCCGCAATGTGGATATGGGTCGCGATTTCACCCTCTTCGCCACGACCGACGGTCGCGTGAAGTGGGAGGCTGCCAAGCGCCGCGTCCACATCGAACCGGCGGACGTCGTCTAAGAGCGCGAAGACAGCCGAAACCGTACTTCTTTCTGACGCCTCCCGGTGCACTTTCACCGGGGGGCGTTTTGTTGTCTTCGGCTAGCCAATCGCTCGAGCCCATGCCCCGCGCGACGGGCGTCTCCGTCGGTTGGTCGTTCAGGCCGGAGGCAAGCATCACCCCGGCGCCGGGCCTGCTTCACCTTCAAGGAAGCGGCCGGCAAGGACGTTCCATCAACGCAAACAGGGCGCACGGAGTATTTCGGGCCCGAGACCTTGCCCCCGTCCTCGGCGCGGCCGGTGGGCACGGCGCCGCGAGGTTGCACCTGCAGTGTCGAGATCAACGTGCGAGCTTACCAGCAACGGCTCCCACCGCAGGGCGCGACAGAGATCGCCGGGTGCACAAAAAAACCGTCCTGCCGCGAGCGGAACAGGACGGTCTGAAAGTGTTGGGAAGTCGGCTCAGCCTCCGGGCGAGCACGCCAGGCGGTGCGCGCAGGGGCCGTCGCTCACCACGTCCGCTTCTTGTGACGGTTGGCGCGCGAACGCTTTTTGCGCTTGTGCTGCGAGATCTTGCGGCGTCGTTTCTTCCGGAGGTTTCCCATAAAAATGCGGTTGAATTTCCTGAAATGTGGAAAAACGGAAAGAAAACCGCATGAAGACCGGGCCTGACAAGTGTTTTTTTGAGGCCACGGGCGGAAAGACGATGCTTCGCACTCGCCCGCTTCTCCGGTGAGAAAAAAATGACGGTTTCTTGAGAGCGATAAGCCGGATTCTGTTCCCCGCCGAGGCGGTTCGGCATCCATTTATCTGACGCGACGCACCCGGGAGTATCGGACGGGCCGCCCACTCCCCTATTTCGTCTTGCACCGGAAGGGGTTTACCGCGCCCCGCCTGTCACCAGACGAGCGGTGAGCTCTTACCTCACCCTTTCACCCTTACCCTGCGCGGGAAGCGCAGGGCGGTCTGCTTTCTGTTGCACTGGCCGTCAGCGGCGGATGTGGCCGCCGCTGCCTCCGCTTTCGCGGAGCAACCTGCCCTGTGGTGTCCGGACTTTCCTCCCGCCGCCGAGGCGACGAGCGAATGCCTGCTCTCAAAAAACCGAAGCTCTAGGCACGCACAAGCCCCGAGATGAAGCAAGCTCCGAGAAGTGCACAGAACCGGCGGATGGCGCGCCCGTCCTCGGTCCTCAACGCTCGAGGACGATCTGCAGGGCCGCCTGCTGGGGGCCGTTGGCAAAGGGCCAGCCCGGGCTCAGGACATGCGCGGTGCGGAGAAAGACCTTCAGGGCGTCGGGCAGGTCGCCCGGCCACCAATGGTACCAGAGCGGCCAGAACCGCTCCGCCTCCCCCCGCGCCGCGGCGAGCGGAAGAAGCGCGTCGACGACAAGGGTGTCGGCGCGGGGCGAAGCGATGGCCCCGCAGAGGGCGCCCTCGAGGAGGGCCTTGCGCAAGGGACCCACGCGTAGCCGGCGGCGAAAGGCGGCGGTCGACTCGAGGCCCTCGCCTCCCCCCGGCCAGTCGTCCAGCCAGGCGGCCACACGCGCGGGCCACTGCGGAGCCTGACGCACGAGGGCGGCGTATTGCTGGAGTCGGCGCCGCGGCTGGTTGGCCGGCCGAAGTCCTTGCCGTCGCCATCCGTCCCGCTGCGAGCGATAGGCCTGCTCGACAAAGACCTCGTCGGCCGCGGCCCACTCGGAGAGCGGATGGCGGGCGGCCAACTCGGCCATCGGCCCGCGGTTGCGCGCATAGCCGAGGACCTCGAGACAGGCGTGGTGACAGGCCTCGTCCCAGCCCAGCGCGGCGAGGCGCTTGCCGGCAAAATGCACTTTCTGCACCCAGCGCACGCGCGCTGCCTGCACGAGGCGTTCACGCCGCTTGTCCAGAGGCATCTCGAGCAGGGGGGCGGCGAGTTCGAGCGGATCCGTCTGTTCGAGCGCGAGGAGCGCGTCCTTCATCGCATATTCCTCGAGTCCGGCGTCGAGCAAGGGCGCGAGAACGACCGCGGGCAGGACGCGGCCCGCCGCCGTCCGGGCGGGACGCTCGCCCTCTGCGGGATCGAAGACGAGGGCGTGCAGGATGACCCCATCGAAGGCGGCGTTGAGGTCGTGCCCATGCGCCTGCCAGTCGCGCTGATGAAAATGGATCTCCACGTCGCCGAGCAGACGCCGCCCCTCGAGTTCGATCTCTGCGCCAATGAAGTCGGGCCCGCCGAGACGATTCCAGCGGCCTGGACGGATGACCACGAGGGAGCGTCCGTCCGTCGTGCGCAAGGCGTGGCGGCGAAAGTCACCCCGCAGCCAGATCTTCTGCACGAGCAACTCGGAGATCGCGACCGGGCCATAGAGCCCGAGCACCTCGGTGACCTCCTGAGAGGGGCCGGGAGTCTGGCGGGGCGGGTAGGTCATGGGCGGGGGTGGCGCCATTGGCGCTCGTTGCGGCGGGCATGGCGGCTGATCCAATCGGTCGTGGCCCGCCCCAGCTGGTCGAGCCAAGCGGCCGTTTGCTCGGCCGAGAGCACATCGGCGCCATAGCTGTGCGCCGTCTGCCCAAGGGCGAGGTCGTTGGTCGCGACCTTCCAGCCCTCGGTCGAGGGGGCACGGGCGAGGAGTTGCTCGATGAGACCGTCCGCCGTCTGCCCGCCCGCGGCGTAGACGAGGGTGAGCGTCTCGCGCCCGTCAGGATGCTCGATCGTCGGCTGCGCCCCTTTTCCATCGAAGACCACCGTGAGGGCATGCTCGGCGGCGTCATGGACCGGAAGCAGGCGGTCGACGAGGAGAGCGGCCGTCGTGTCGAGCCGCCGGCCGAGGCGGGCACGCATCTCGAGCCACGCATGTGCGAGGTTGTAGCCGTCGACGAGGAGGTGGCCGCGAGTGGGCATGACGAATTGGAATGGGGGTTGCAGGTGCCGAAAGCGAGCCGTAGCTTGCGCCACTTTATTTCTCCCGCCTTTTCATGGAAGATCGAATTTACGTTATTGGACATCGCAACCCCGACGCCGATGCCATCTGTTCCGCGATCGGCTATGCCGCCTACAAACAAGCCACCGGACACCCCGCCTACGAGGCCGCCCGCTGCGGCAATTCGAACGCCCGTATCGATAGCATCCTCGACCGTTTCCACATTCCGCTGCCGCGCTTCGTTGGTGATGTCACCCCACGGGTGCGCGACATCATGTCGACCGACCTCAAATTGGTCCGAACCGATTCGATCTGCGCCGAGGCCCTCGAACTGATCGATCACTACGACGTTCGGAGCCTTCCCGTCGTCGGCTCGGACGATCGCTTGAAGGGGGTGCTCACGGTCTTCGACCTCGGCGGCTATTTCATTCCGAAGCCCCTTTCGCCGCGCAGCATGCGCCATGTCGTGACGAGCATCAACGACATCGTGCGGGCCGTCAACGGGCGCATCATCCACGCCGTCGAGCCCGACCGCCAGGAGGACTTTTTTGTCCGTATCGGGGCGATGGACATCCGCTCCTTCGGCCGCTCCTACCAGGATGACCGCGAGTTGGCCAAGCACAGCGCAATCATCGTGGGCGACCGCTACGACATTCAGCAGCGCTCGATCCAGCTCGGCGTGCGCCTCATCGCGATCACCGGCGACCTCCCGGTGGACGACGACGTGGTGGAACTGGCACGGGAGCGCGGGGTGAGCATCATCAGCACCCCGGCCGATTCCGCCACGACCTCCTGGCTCATGCGCAGTGCCATGCGCGTCGAACAGGTGATGAAGACGGAGATCGCGAAGTTCAGCCCCGACGACCGCGTCGCCACCGTCCGCCAGCGCGTGACCAATCTCGCCATCCCGACCTACATGGTGGTGGACGAAGAAGATAACCTCGTTGGGGTTTTCACCCGCACCGACCTGCTGAAAAGGAGCCGCACCTCGCTCGTCCTCGTCGATCACAACGAACTCTCCCAGGCCGTCCCCGGGGCCGAACATGTGCGCATCCACGAGATTATCGACCACCACCGCCTGGGCAATCCGCCCACCGAACAGCCCATCCTCTTCGTCAACCGCCCGGTGGGCTCGACCTCCACGATCGTCGCCGAAATGTTCCACCGCGACGGGGTCGAACCCACCCCCGAGATCGCCGGCATCCTCATGGGAGGCATGATCTCCGACACGCTCAACCTGCAGGGGCCCACGACCACCGCGATCGACGAGAAGCACCTCCGCTGGCTCGAAAACATCGCCGGCATCTCCGCCGATGCACTGGCCGAAACGATCTTCTCCGCCGGCTCGATCATTCTCACCGAAACGCCGGAAAGCGTCATCCGCTCCGACATGAAGGAGTACACCGAGGGGTCGCAACGATTCAGCGTCTCACAGGTCGAGGAGCTCGGCTACGCGAACTTCAAGAAGCATCAGCGCGCCCTCCGCAAGGCCCTCGCGGCGGTGCGCGCAGCGGAAGGCTACGATTTCTCCGCGCTCCTCGTGACCGATATCAACACCCAGAACTCGCTCCTTCTCGTAGACGGCGAGAGTGAGCTCACCGACCTCATCAAATACCCCAACTCCCCCACCGGGGCCTTCGAACTGAACGGCATCGTGAGCCGCAAAAAGCAGCTCCTTCCCTACCTCACCGGGCTTCTGCGCAACGTCAATGGCGCGCCCGTGGAGGAGACCGACACGGTGGAAGCCTGAACACCGCCCCGCCGCCAGGAGCACCGCCCGCCCCCGCGATGGCCGCGCGACGGGCAGCGCCCCGCACCTCCGCCGCAAGGCGTGGCTCCGCGCTTGCCAGCGCCGCGCACCGCTGGGCAGAGTCTCGCCCGCTCTGATGTCTGCCGCGAAGAAGAAAACGCTGACGCCGATGATGCAGCAGTACCAGGAGGTACGGCGCTCGCTGCCCCCCAATACGCTGCTCCTTTTCCGCCTTGGGGACTTCTACGAGATGTTTGACGAGGATGCCCGCGATGGGGCCGCCATCCTCGGCATCACCCTCACCCACCGGGGGGGACGACCGATGGCCGGCATCCCCTACCATGCGGCCGACAACTACCTGCAAAAGGCTCTGCGCGCCGGCCGCAAGGTGGCCATCTGCGAGCAAACCGAGACACCCCGCCCCGGCCAGCTCGTAAAGCGCGCGCTCACGCGCATCCTCACCCCCGGCACGACGCTCGAAGACCATCAGATCGACGCCCGGGCCAACCACTACCTTCTTGCCGCCGAGACCGACAAGGGCCGCCTCCACGCCGCCTGGCTCGACCTCACCACGGGCGCCTTCGAGGTCGCCACGAGCGACGACCCCGAGAGCCTCCTCAGTGCGTTCCAGGCGCTCGATCCGCGCGAGTTCATCGTCCCCGAGAGCGATCCCCTCAACGCCGGGAGCGACGCCCTCGAGGCGCTTGGCCACGGTTTTGCGCAGGGGTGGCAACGCCTCGGCGACGGCCGCCTCGTGAACCCCCAGCCGGACTTCCAGTTCGACCGCCGGGAGGGCGCACGCCTCGTCCTCGAGACCCTTGGCGTGCTCAACCTCGAGGGCTTCGGGCTGCCCAAGGACCACCCTGCCCTCGGCTGCGCCGGTGCCCTCATCGCCTACGCCACCGAAAGCCTGCGGGAACGCCCGGCCAACGTGCGCCGGCTCCGCGAATACACGCTCGGCGGCACCCTCCTCCTCGACCCCGCCACCCAGCGCAACCTCGAGGTCTTTCGCGCCAGCACCGGCCAGCGCAAGGGCAGCCTCCTCGCCGCGATGGACGCCACCGTGACCGCCCCGGGCGCCCGCCTCCTCGAGCAGTGGCTCACCGCCCCGCCCCTCGATCTCGCCGTCCTCCACGAGCGCCAGGCGGCCGTCGGCGAGTTCCTCGAGTCGCCCGGCTACGCGAGCGAACTGCAGGAGTATCTCAAGGGCATCCGCGACCTCCCTCGCATCCTCGGGCGACTTCGCAACCGGCTGCGCAATCCCCGCGAACTCGGGGCCATCCGCGACACCCTTCTCCAGCTCCCGCACCTGCGCGCGGTCCTCGCCGAGTTCGACGGTCCCGTCCTCGAAAAGCGGGTGAACGCGGTGCAGGAGTTCTCCGAACTGCGCGACCTCCTCACCCGCGCCCTCATGGAGGAGCTCCCCAACCAACTCACCGACGGCTCCTACATCGCCGAGGGCTACGACGACGATCTCGACCGCATTCGCTCCCTCACGCGCAACAGCAAGGAATGGATCGCCGACCTCGAGGCCGCCGAGATCACCCGCACCGGCATCCGCAACCTGCGCATCAAGTTCAACAACGCCTTCGGCTATTTCATCGAGGTGACGAAGAGCAACCTGCACCTCGTGCCCGAGAACTATCTGCGCAAGCAGACGATGACCAACGCCGAGCGCTACATCACCCCCGAGCTGAAGGAGAAGGAACGTGAGATCCTCAGCGCCGATGAGCGAAGCATCGCCCGCGAAGAGACGCTCTTTCGCAGCCTCGTCGAGGCCGTCCTCGCTCAGGCCGACGCCCTCGAGGCGACCGCCGAGCAACTCGCCGCGATCGATGTGCTCCTCGGCTGGGCCAAGCTCGCGCGCGAGTGGAACTACTGCCGGCCCGAGATCGATGAGTCCGGCCAACTCGAGGTCGAGGCGGGTCGCCACCCCGTCGTCGAGCAATCGATGCTCGCCGAAAAGCTCGCCGGCCTGCCCGGGCAGCATGACTTTGTCCCCAACGACACGGCTCTTTCGAGCAACGACGCGCAGATCACCGTCATCACCGGGCCCAATATGGCGGGCAAGAGCACCTACATCCGCCAGGTCGCCCTCCTCACCCTCATGGCCCAGGTCGGCGCCTGGGTGCCCGCCCGCCGCTTTCACCTCGGCCTTGTCGACCGCATCTTCTCCCGCGTCGGGGCAAGCGATGAACTCGCCCGCGGCAA
>JBKHAU010000098.1:0-7985 GCA_046542725.1 Opitutales bacterium | reverse complement strand
CCTTCATGTCTTCCTTGTCCCCAACCGGCGCGTTCCCCCGTCTCGAGACGCTGGTCGGGCATGCACGCGAACTTCCCCCCTCAGGACGGCTTCTGCCTCAGCTGCAGCAGCTTTTCCGCGATCCGACGGCGGGGACGCATCAGTTGACGCAGCTCATGCGGATGGACTCCAACCTGACGACCCGGATCCTCCGCCTCGCCAACTCCGCGATCTACGCCGGGGCGGAGCCGTGCGAGTCGATCGACGCCGCCACGCAGCGGGTGGGTCTCGAGGCGATCGAGGGCATCATCGGTGTGCTTGTGGCCAAGGATCTGCATGATCAGGATCTTGAAATCTACCGCACGACGAGTGCCGCCATTCTGTATCAGAGCCTCGCCGCCGCTCTCGCCGCCTCCGCCTTCAATCAAAAGGCGCACTTCGGGGCCGGCGGAGATCGCATCTTCACGGTCGGGATCCTGCATTGTGTGGGCATGGTGGCGCTCAATAATTTTGTCCTCGCCGAGCGACCAGAGCAGGTCGGCGAACTCCGCCGGCTCCGGCTCGATGCGGCGCGCGAGCGCGAGTTCTTCGGCGTTGATCATGCACAGCTCGGAGCGGCCATTCTCGCGTCCTGGAATTTCAGCCCGGCGATGGTCGGGCTCCTCGCGGAGTTGTTCACCGAGCTGGAGAAGGCGACCCGACCAGAGGAGGTGGCGGTGCTGCAGCTCGGCCTCGAGGCTGTCCCCAGCATCGACCGGTGGGCCTCGCCCGAGATCCTGGCCGACTCCCCGGCGGCTGTCAGGCTCGGCCTCACGAAAGGCAAGATCGGCGAGGCGCTCCTCTACGCTGAAGAGATGTTCGAGTTTTTCGCGGAGAATCTCTGAGAGGCGGGCGCTCGCCAAATGGGCGAAGTCCTCTTCCCGCTTGGCTCGGCGGGTGAGCGCTCTAGGCTGGCCCGCATGATCTCCCTTGGCATGCCCCGTCCCCGCCGCCTGCGCCGCACCGCCGGACTGCGCGCGATGGTGGCCGAAACCGTCCTGCGCGTCGAGGACCTCATCCAACCGCTTTTTGTCATCGAGGGGAACGGGGCGCCCGAGCCCATCGCCTCGATGCCGGGGCAGGCGCGCTACCCACTCGAGCAACTCGTGGCCGAAGTGCGCGCGCTCGCTGCCCTCGGGGTGCGCGCGGTGGCCCTCTTTCCCAAGCTCGATCCCTCGCTCAAGTCGGCTGACGGAGTCGAGGCGCTCAACGTCGAGACGCTCGGTCTGCGTGCCATCCGCGCGGTGAAGGCGGCCGTGCCGGAGATGACGGTCATCACCGATGTGGCTCTCGACCCCTACACCACCCACGGGCACGACGGCGTCCTCACGGCCGATGGCATGGACGTGGACAACGACGCCACGGTCGAGATTCTCGCCCGCATGGCCGTTCTCCAGGCCGAGGCCGGCGCGGACATCGTGGCCCCGAGCGACATGATGGACGGCCGCGTAGGTGCTCTCCGTCACGCCCTCGACGGGGCCGGTCACACCGCCGTCGCGATCATGGCCTACGCGGCCAAGTTCAACAGCGCCTACTATGGGCCGTTTCGCGATGCCGTGGGCAGCGCTCAGGCCGCCGGGACCACCCTTCTCGGCAAGCACACCTACCAGCTCGACCCGGCCAATGCCCGCGAGGCCGCGCGGGAGGTCCAGCTCGATCTCGCCGAGGGCGCCGATCTCGTCATGGTCAAGCCCGCCGGGCCCTACCTCGACATCGTGCGGCAGACGGCCGAACTCTCGGAGGTGCCGGTGGCCGCCTACCAGGTGAGCGGGGAATACGCCCAGCTCCATGCCGCGGCCGCCGCCGGCTGGCTCGACCTGCGTCGCTGCCGCGATGAGAGCCTGCTCGCGATCAAGCGCGCCGGGGCCGATCTCATCCTCACCTATTTCGCCAAGAGCTGGGCGATGGAGGCGGCGGGAGAGCGGCAGGAGGACGGCCTCGTCGCCCTGCCCGACCAAGCGGACGCGTCCGGAATCTGAGGCGCCTCGCGCGAGTGGAGGGGAACGACCGTCACCCGAGCGCGGCCGTTTCCGCCTCGAGACCCGCCTCGATGCGCTCCAGCTCGGCGTATGCCGCGGTCCTGCCCTCTCCGTCCCAGAGCGCGATGTCGAAGCCGTTGCGCGCGAGCTGGACGAGTTCCTTCTTCGTGAAGTGAAGTTCCTGATACAGCGCGTAATAGTCCTCCGAGAGCGTGTTGCCGAACATGAAGGGGTCATCCGAGTTGACCGTCACTTTCACACCCGCGTCGAAGAGGGGGCGGATGGGGTGGGAGGCCATGTCCGGGATGCCCTCGACGGCAAGCTTCACGTTGCTGATGGGGCAGACGTCGAGCGCGACGCCCTCCGCCGCGAGGCGCGCGACGAGGGCGGGGTCCTCGATCGAGCGCACGCCGTGTTCGATGCGCGTCACCTCGAGGTGGTCGAGGCACCAACTGACAAACGAGGCGGGCATGAACTCCCCGGCGTGTGCCTTGGTGAACTTGCCCTGAGCGCGCGCCTCACCCCAGAGCTTCTCCGTCCAGGGTTCCATCGGAAGGTATTCCTGTGCATGCAGGTCGATACCGTCGACCAGGTCCGACGCCATTGCTTCCTCGATGAGGGGCCGGAGCTCAGGCGTCCAGCCGTTGTGCGGCAGGCCGACGAAGAGGCGCAGTTCGAGGCCTTCCGGGCGGGCCGCGCGGATCGCCTGCAGGGTCTCCACCAGCGGCGCGCCGGTGTGGAGCACCCCCGGCAGGTGGATGCTGGTCTCGACGTAGCGACAATTCTGAGACATACAGCGCGCAAGGACTTTGCGGGCGCACGTGTAGTATCTCTCTGGTGACGAAAAATAGGCCGCAATGTAGTGGTCGAACAGTTCCATGAACTGGTCGAAGCTGGCATAGCGGAAGTCGTCCGCCCACATCGGCGGGGTCTCCTCGTATTTCCCGGGAAAGGCCTCGCGGAGGAGTTCGAGGGGAATCGCACCGTCGAGATGGAGATGGGTCTCGGTCTTGGGGAGGGACTGAACGAAGGCGGCGAGGGCGGGATCAGCTTGATAGGGCATGGTCGGTGGCACGGGGGAGAAGGGTGAGGTGGAGGTCGGCCTTTTGCGGCACGCCAAAGTGGAGGACGACGCGGATGTTTGCCTGTTCGGCATAGTCGAGCACGTAGTCGCGCAAGAGGTTGCCGAGGAAGACTGGCATGTGGAGCCGCGCGAGGTTGATGCCGAGGCAGAGATGCGTCCCGCCGCCAAAGGTCCCGTGGGCCTTGCGCGGAGGGGCTTGCTCGAGCCAGCGCTCGGGACGAAAGCGGTAGGGCTCGGGGTAGATCTCCTCGAGGAAGTGGGTGAGGGTGTGGAGATGCAGGACCTTGGTGCCGGGCTCGAGACGCACTCCGGCGAATTCGATCGGCTTGGCCACCACCCGGGGCAGAACCGGGGCGGCCGGGAAGACCCGTTCCATCTCGAAGAGGGTCGCCTTCAGGAGGGGGAATCCGCTCATGCCTCCAGCAAGGGCTTCGGGAGCGTAGGCATCGAGTTCGGCCTGGAGTCGCGCGAGCCAGTCGGGGCGTTGGCGAAGGTGCTGCAGACCGCTGTTGAGGGTTTTGGCAGTGTTGCCCGTGCCGGCCATGAGGAGGAGATAGATCTCGCGGGAGAGGGCTTCGGCGCTGACTTCCAGCCCGCGTTTGCGGCGCTCGTCGACGACGTCCTGGAGGCTGTCCGGGCGGCGCTCGCCCCTGAGGCGGGCTTCGGCGATCGCGAGGCACTGGCCGAGGACGCGCTCGCGCAAAGCGGCGAACTCCGCGCCCTCGTAGTAGGCCCGCCGCGCGTGCGGTTCGTCGACGGTGTGTGCGATGAAGTCCTCCTCAAAGTCGATGAGGTCTGTGATCTCGGCTTCGCTGAGCGCCACCTGCACGGTGGTGCGGCTGTTCGCGCGGGTGAGCGTGCGCATGATGAAGCGATGCAACTCGAGCGGCGTCCCCGCGTGGCTTGCCAGATCCTCCGCGACCGTGCGGTCGATCTCCGGAAGCAGGCGCCCCAGCGCGCTCATCGCGAAGCCGGGCTTGAGGTCGCGCCGCTTGTCGCGGTGGGGGCGACGATCCAGCTGGGTGACATGGGTCGGCCCCATGACTTCGCGAAACGCCTCCATCGCATCGTGGTAGCTCCACGAGTCGGGGGTGCGCCAGGCGAGGTCATTGACCTCGAGTCCGCCGAGACAGACCCAATCCTCGCCCCGGAAGCCGACCCGGTAGATCGGGCCGTGGCGGCGGTAGGCCTCGAGGTGGTCAAAAGTGGCAAAGTCGAGGTCTTCACCTTCCGCCGCGCGTGGCACATCCTGCAACGTTTTCATGTCGCTGCGTGGATGCAGGTTCTGTTCCCGCGCGCCTGTCTGTTCATTGAAAACGGCCCGCCTCTTTCAGCAGGGTCGTTGATCGGCGGACGCGCCGGGTCGACCCGCCTCCTTTGCGCGAAGCGAAGAAAAAGGGCCGCTCCCACCCGGAGGCGGAGGCGGCCCTTGGAGACAGGCCGAGCGACGGAAGAGAGACAGGACTAAAAACTGTAGGTCACGGTGCCTTCGATGCGAATGGGTTCACGGGCGACGACCGAGCCGTTGCCGTAGCCCGCGTTGGGTGCATCCCAGTTATCCTCGTCGGTGAGGTTGAAGATGGTGGCCTTGAACTCCCAGTCCTCGTATTCGTAGAAGAACGTCAGGTCGACCTCGTACTGCCAGGGCACTTCGACGGTCGAAACCTCAAGGATGTAGGGATTGTTGAAGGCCTCGGTCCCACTCGGGACGGCGGCGGTGAAGCCCTCGTAGCCGAGGTTCATCGGGCCGGTCACGACAAGGTTGGCGCGCACTCCGAAGTTGTTGTCGAAGGTGTAGCTGGCGAGCGCGACCATCTGGTGCTGCGGGTTGCCGGGGAAGTCGTAGAACTCTGGATCGTTCTCGCCGGGCGAGGGGAACGACGGAGTGATGTAGAGGCCACCGGTCTCGCCCGCGCGGTCGGCGGTATAGGCCGTGGCGAAGAAGCCGGCGGTGCGTTCCGAATCGATATAGGAATAGCCGAAGGTGGCGTAGAAGTTTCGCGTCGGCTGGTAGTTGAACTCGATCTCGAAGCCGTTGAGGCGCACTTCGTCGACCGAGCCATCCTGGTTGCGCACGGTGAATTCGCGGTCGAAAACGGCGCCGCCGACGAAGAGCGTATTCTCGAGAAGGTTCGCCTTGGCGCCGACCTCGACGAGGGTGCTCTCCTGCGGCACGTCAAAATTCGGCACGACGCGGCCGCCGGTCTCAGCCTCATGACTCTCGCTGAAGCCGTAGGTGGCGTAGAGGTTGAGGGTGGGATTCACCTTGTAGACCGCGCTCGCCGAGTAGTTCCAGAGGGAGGCGCTGTCCGCCCCGTCGGGATTGGTGAGGGGGTTGTAGTCGGCCGAGACGTAGGGCAGCGGGCCGGTCGCGCCGGGGATGCCGGTGATGTCGCTCGGGAGGGTCGTCTCGGTGTCGATGTAGTCGAAGCCCGCGCTGCCGATCAGGGACAGCTGTTCGGAGGCCTCGTATTCGACGTGGAGAAACGGTCCCAGGTAGGTCGTCTTGGCCTGGCCGGCAGTGATGGCGTAGTGATCGTCTTCGCCGTCCCCGTCGTAGTCCTCGGTGCCGCCGCCGATGTACCAGTAGTCCAGAATGCCGCGTGCCTCCTCGCCGACCGCGATGGCATTGAAAGGCGCCACGAAGCCGGCATTGGGGACGCGGCGGCTGATTCCCGTCGCCGGGCGCGTGAGGTCCCAGAAATTGACCGGCTCATTGAAGAAGTGGTTGGCCGACCAGACGTCCTGGTAGCGGTAGCGCAGGCCGGTGTTGATCGCCCACTGGTCCTGGTCGATGATGAGCTGGAGGCGGTTGTCGAAGCTCCAGTTGTCGCGCAACAACTCTGAATAGTGATAGGAGCTGAAGGTGTTGCGGTCGATCCACTGGTAGTAGGTGTTGTTCTCGATCCGCATCGTGTCGCTGAGGCGAAAGGTCTGGATGGCCTGAGCCCAGAAGTTCTTGCCGAAGGAGTCGTCGTCGGGGGCGAGGAGCCGCTTGCTGCGATCGAGCTTGACCGGATTGTTGAGGTCGAGGGGAACGATGGTGGCGAAACCGGCATCCCCAAAGACGCTCGCATAGTCCACGCCGGGGGTCCCGCCGACGAAAAAGCCGGCGCCGTTGCCGAGGCGGGCGACGTAGTCGAGGTACTCCGCGTCCGTTCCCGTGTTGGGCAGGTAGAGCCCGTCATCGATGAGGGCCTGGGTGGGGCGGTTCATGCCCCAGTTTTCGGTGTAGTCGGCGACGAAAAACTCGGCCGCGACGAAGAGCTCGTAGGCATCGCTCGGGCGGTAGGTGGCGGTGGCGTAGGCCGCTTGGGTCTTCTTCTTGTGAAACTCAAAGAAGCCTCGTGAATCCTCCCCGGAGTAGGAAAACCGCACCGCCAGTTCATCGCTGATCGGCGTGCTGTAGTCGACCTGCCAGTAGCGCACGTCGTAGGAGCCGAGGGTGAAGGAAGCCGAGCCGCGGGCCTCGTCGAAAAAGGCGCGCTTGGTGATGAGGTCGGCGTAGCCCCCGAGATAGTTGGAGGTGCCGTAGACGGAGCCGGCGGGCCCCTTCACGATGTTCACCGACTCGACCGCATTGAAATTGATCGGCAGCCCGTTCCCGTTGCTCGTCAGTCCCTTGCGGATACCGTTGACGAAGAGGTCGGCCTCTTGCCCGCGCAGGTTGGGTGAGGTCGGCGCGCCAAAGTTGGACTTTGTGTAGGACGAGGAGGTGAGGCGGGCGAAATCACGCGGCGTCTTGATGCTGATGGCGTCGAGCTGCTCGCGGGAGATGATGGTGACGTTGCGCGGCGTCTCGAGGATGCTGCGGTCGGTCCCGTAGACGGAGTTGAACGGGCGGGTGGTCGGGAGAATACTCTCCTCGATCGGCACCTCCTCGGAGAAGAAGCCCTCCAGCTCCTGCGGTTCGTCGCTCTGGGCCGTGAGACAGGAGGCAGCTGCGAGGGCAAGGGTCGCCCAGGAGAGACGATGACGAAGTCTTGTCATAATGGTGGATACGTTCAGTTGCGTGGAATGGAATACGCCGGGCGCTAAAACAGCGGCGCCGCGGCCGTCAGCAGAGTGAGTCGCGGCCAATCAGCAGAAGGTAGGCCAAAAAATGCGGCCCCAGCCTCCGCTCTTCTCCACTCCTTGAACGAACGTGTCAGGCCACGCGCAGGCGTCGTCGCGTGGCCGGTGCTGTGCTCAGCTGAAGAGCGGCTGCACTTCCATCTCGGGCACCTTCACGAGGCCCTTGTCGGTCAGGCGGATCTCGGGGATGACGGAGAGGGGGAGAAGGTTGAATCCCATGTAGGGGAGGGTGCAACCGGCCTCGGTCCACGCCTTCTTGAGGGCTTCCGATTGCTCCGCCACGACCGTCGCGCGCTCGTCGGAGATCAGGCCGGCGACGGGCAGGGCGATCATCGCCACGACCTTGCCGGCGCGCACCACGACGACGCCACCCTGCGCTTTTTCGATCTCGTTCACCGCGAGGATCATGTCGGCCTCGTTGGTCCCGGCCACGACGAGATTGTGCGCGTCGTGGCCCACGCTGCTCGCGACGGCGCCGTCCTTCAGGCCGAAATTCTGCAGGAAGCTGTGCGCGACGACGCCCGACTTGCCGTAGCGCTCGAGCACCGCGAGGTGGCAGAGATCATTTTCGCCCATGAAGCCAGACCAGTCCTTCGCGCCCGCCGGATCGAAGGCCGCGCTGCGGTGGAGGGTGACGATGCCGGGCAGCTCGGTGCGGATGAAGTTCACCGTGCAGGCGCTCTCCGGCACGGCGGGCAAAAGGGCTCGCGCGGCGGGCAGCTTCACCGTCGTGTAGGCGGCTTTTGGATACACGTAACGCTGGCTCGAGAGTTGGGCGTCGAGCGCGGGCGTGATGGTCCGGCCTTCGACGACGAGTTCCCCGCCAAACC
>JBKHAU010000097.1:0-7993 GCA_046542725.1 Opitutales bacterium | reverse complement strand
GGACCTCGGGTTCTTCGCCGGCGCGCAACGCGAGCGTTTTTCTTCTCATGGCTGGACCGCGGCCCCCACCCTTCTGCGCGCGCAGGCTCGACTGCGCGAGGCGACGACGGACAAGCGGCACTACGGGCATGTCTTCGTCCTCGGTGGGGCACGACGCTATCCGGGCGCGGTGCTCATGGCCGCCTCCGCCGCGGTGCGGGCGGGGGCGGGGCTGACCACGGTGTGCGCCCCGAATCCCCTCGTCCCGGCGTTGGCCGGTGCCCTGCCGGAGGCGATGTGGCATCCCCTCCCGGGGCTCGGAGAGGGGGCACTGGACCCCGCCGGGGTGGGCGAGGTCCTTGCCGCGCTCGACCGGCGCAGTGTGCTTCTCGTCGGACCCGGGTTGCCGGTAAACGAGTCCAACACCAGGTTTCTGCGCGACCTCGTCGCGGGGGCGGGCGTTCCTCTCGTGCTCGACGCAGGGGCGCTCCAACCCGAATTGCGCGAAGCGATCGAGGGGCGGACGTCCGATCAAGGGGCGGTCGTGCTCACGCCCCATTTGGGCGAATACCTCCGTCTGCAGGAGGGGCGGGTCGAGGGCTTTGTGCCCGACGAGCTCCGCGCCTTCGCTCGTCGTCTCGGCGCCATCGTCGTTCTCAAAGGACCGGTCACGCGCGTGACCGACGGGGAGCGCCTGGTCTCGATCGCGGCCGGTAATCCGGTCCTCGCCCGCGGCGGCTCGGGCGACCTGCTGGGGGGTATCCTGGCGGCCCGCCTCGCGGTGCGGCGCGGCGACCCCTTGCGCGCGGCGGCGGAGGCCGTGGCCTGGCACGGGGCCGCCGCCGATGACCTCGCGCGGGCGCAGGGTGAGGTGGCGGTGCGCACCTCCGACCTGCTCGACCACCTCGGCCCCGTCCTGCGCGAATTGGCGTCATGACCCCCTCACGACCGGTTCCGCCGACCCGCGCCGCCGCGCTTCTTGTCCTCAATGCCCTCGAGGGCTGGGGACCCGTCTCCGGTCGCAAGGCCTTGCAATGGGCGGGCGACGACCATCGGCGTCTTTTCGACGCGACGGAGGCTGAGCTCGCCGCCCTCGTCGGCGTGCCGCGCGCGCAGGCCCTGCGCGCCTGGCCGCGACACATCGACCTCGCGCGTGAGGAGGACGGGCTCGCCGCCCTGGGGGCGCGCTTTGTCCCCTGCGATGACCCGGCCTATCCCCGGCGCCTCAGGATGCTCGAGGACGCTCCGCTCGGTCTCTACTGGCGAGGCCGTGAGGGCGTGCCGGAGGAGGCGATGGCGGTTGTCGGGACGCGCCACATGACCGCCTATGGGCGCAAGGTGACAGAGCGCTTCACGCGTGAACTGGTCACCGCCGGGTTCGCCATCGTCAGCGGGCTCGCCCTCGGCGTCGATGCCTGCGCCCACGTCGCGGCGCTCCGCGGCGGAGGGCACACCCTCGCCGTCCTGGGCAACGGACTGGATGTTGTCTACCCCTCGGCCAACCGCTCACTCTTCACCGAGATGGCGACGAAGGGCGCGCTCGTGAGCGAGTTTCCCCTTGGGCGTCGCCCCGACCGGCAGACCTTTCCGCAGCGCAACCGGTTGGTCTCCGGCATGACGGTGGGCACCCTCGTCGTGGAAACGGCGCGGCGGGGAGGCAGCCTCATTACGGCGCGCTTCGCGATGGAGCAGAACCGGACCGTCTTTGCCGTGCCGGGGCGCCTCGATCAGCCTCACTCGGGCGGTTGTCTCGAACTCATCCGCGACGGCGCCACCCTTGTCACCTCGGTCGACGAGATGCTTGAGGAGCTACGCTTCATGCAGCTCGATCTCGGCTTGTCGACGGCGGCGGAACGGGCCGCGACAACGACGGGCCCGGCGGCGGGCTTTTCCCTCGCGGGCCTCGGGGAGGACGAGCAGAGCGTCGTGCGCGTCCTGCCACCGGGGGAAGCCTGGCATCTCGACCAGCTCTGTGAGGCAACCGATCTGCCGGGCCACCGCGTGCAGGCCGCTCTCATGATGCTCGAGCTTCAGCGGCTCGTCGTGCGCACGGGTGGGGGAACCTATGAGCGCGGATTCGACCAGGTGCTCAGCCCGGAGGCCAGTTGAGGGCGCGTCCGCCAAGGACATGCACGTGGAGGTGGGGCACGCTTTCACCCCCGTCGGGGCCGTTGTTCACGACAATCCGAAAACCCTTCGCGAGGCCCTCCCGCCGCGCCTGGTCGCGGGCCACGAGGAGAAGGTGACCAAGCAGTGCGGCATCCTCCTCGGCGGCTTCATCGAGACGCGCGATGACCTTGCGGGGAACGACGAGGAGATGGGTCGGCGCCTGGGCGTTGATGTCGCGCAGCGCCACGCAGTGCTCGTCCTCATGGACGATTTCGGCCGGAATCTCGCCGGCCATGATGCGCTCGAAGATGGTCATGGGGTGGTGCTCTCAGGTGTAAAGGATGGTCAGGACGGTGTTCTCCGTCGTCCATTCGGCGGCGAGTGACTCGAGGTAGGACTTGGCCTCGGCGTGGGCCTCGCGCCGGGGCTGGGTGAGTCGGCCACTGGGGGCCGCGAAGGTCTCGCGCAGGCCGGAGACGAGAACGAGGGCCGTGGAGTAGCCTGCCACCCGCTTGAGGCCGGCAATGAGTTCTTCCCGGACGAAGAGCGGGTCGAAGGTGCGGCCCCGCAGTTCGAGGTGGAACAGGCCATAGCTCGCCGCGAGCACGGGGTCCTCATGCACGAGGCGGAGGGCGGCTTCGGCAAAGTTGTCGATCGAGGCGTCGAGGCCTTCCTCCGCGAGAAGCGAGGCGTCGATCGCTTCCTTGATGTTGCGGGCGAGAAAGGGGTCGTCGCCCGTCGCCTCGCCAAAGAGATTGAGCACGCAGTGCCACTTGGCGAGTTCCTCGGGAGACTCAGGTTCCCTGGTCTTTGAGGTCGGAAATTTCCCGGGCAAGTTCATCTATGTCGCGAAAATCCTTATACACTGAAGCAAATCGCACGTAGGCGATCTTATCAATGCTTTTCAATTTGTTCATGAGGCGTTCGCCGATCGCCTTGGTCGGGATCTCGTTGTCGAACTCGGCCTCGAGGGCGGCGGTGACGTCGCTCACGACCATCGCGATCTGCTCGACGTCGATGGGACGCTTCTCGCAGGCACGACGGAGACCGCCAAGGATCTTGGCGCGGTCGAACTCCTCGCGGCGACCGTCGTTTTTGATCACAAAGAGGCCCTCGCGCACGATCTCCTCCACCGTCGAGAAGCGGTAGTTGCATTTCTGGCAGTGGCGTCTTCGCCGGATCGCCAGACCGTTGCGCGCCACGCGGGAATCAACCACGCGCGTGTCGCGATCATTGCACTTCGGACATTGCATGACGACGTCGGGAAGCAGGGGCTTCGAGACAAGCGCATGACAAGGGCCGTTCCGGGTCAATGCCCATCTGCGGGGCGGGAAGACGCGCTCCTTTAACGCGGGAGCTCGAGAAAGTTGCGCAGGAGGGTGAGCCCGTGTTCGGTGGCGAGGGATTCGGGATGGAACTGCACGCCCCAAACCGGCAGTTCACGGTGGCGGAGCCCCATCACTTCACCCTCCTCGGTCTCGGCGGTGATCTCGAGGCATTCCGGGAAGGTGTCCCGCTCGACCAGAAGCGAGTGGTAACGGGTGGCGGGAAAACCGTCGGGGATGTCGCTAAAGAGGTCCTGGCCGTGGTGGTGAATGGGCGAGGTCTTGCCATGCATGAGACGGGTGGCCCGCACGACCTTGCCGCCAAAATGCTGTCCCACGCTCTGGTGCCCGAGGCAGACGCCGAAGAGCGGGATGCGCGCCTCGACCGCGGCGGCCACGACGGCGAGCGAGCAACCGGCCTCGTTGGGGCTGCAGGGCCCGGGGGAGAGGAGGATGCGAGAGGGCCGCCGCGCGATCACGCTGGAGGCGTCGATCTCGTCATTGCGATAGATCTCCTGCTCGACCCCCAGGGTGCCGAAATACTGCACTAGGTTGTACGTAAACGAGTCGAAGTTGTCGATCACGAGGAGCATCGCGAACAGCAACGGGCGAACGCCGGCAGTGGTCAAGCTCCCGCAAAAGTTCTTGCCAAAGGGTGCGGATTCGGGACCACGTCGGCAGCTTGCCGACCATGGACTTTGACCATTCCCGCTTCACCCTCCACCCGACGGCGTCCGGTGCGCAGCCGCGCCGCGGCCAGCTCACCACGCCTCACGGCACGATCGAGACTCCCATTTTCATGCCGGTGGGCACGCAGGCCTCGGTCAAGAGCCTGACCCCGCAGCATCTGGTCGAGGTCGGGGCCCAGATTATCCTCGGCAATACCTATCACCTCAACCTTCGTCCCGGGTCCGACCTTGTTCATGATTGTGGCGGACTGCACCGCTTCATGGGTTGGCCCAAGCCGATCCTTACCGACAGTGGTGGTTACCAGGTCTTTTCCCTCGCGGCGCGGCGGAAGTTGAGACCCGACGGGGTCGAGTTTCAGTCCCACATTGATGGGAGGAAAGTCTTTCTCGGGCCACGCGAGGTGGTCGCCATACAGGACAACCTGCGGTCGGATATCGCCATGGTGCTCGATGAATGCCCGCCCGCCGAGGCAAGCCACGCGGAGATCGCGGCAGCTGTCCAGCGTTCGGTCGAGTGGGGGAGGGCCTGTCGCGAAGAGGCCGTCGCCCGCGGCTTTGGTGCAGACGGACGGCAGCTCTTCGGTATTGTGCAGGGCGGTCGTTTTGCGGACCTGCGCGTGCGCTGCGCCGAAGCGCTCTGCGAGATCGGGTTTCCCGGTTATGCCATCGGAGGGGTGAGCGTGGGCGAACCAGAACCGCAGATGCTCGAACAGGTGGAAGTGACCGCCGCCGTCCTCCCGCCCGACAAGCCACGCTATGTGATGGGCGTGGGAACACCGCCCCAACTCCTCGAAATGATCGCCCGGGGGGCGGACATGTTTGACTGTGTAATGCCCAGTCGCGAAGCCCGGCACGGCGGTGTGTTCACTCCGTGGGGCAAACTGAATCTTCGCAACAATCGCTTCAGAACGGACCAGAATCCGCTCGTCGAAGGTGCGCAAAACTATACCTGCCAGCATTTTACGCGGGCCTACCTGCGCCACCTGCTCCTCTCCGGAGAGCAGCTCGCCGCCACCCTCCTGACGATTCACAACCTGCACTTCTTTCTTCAACTGATGGCCGAGGCGCGCGCGCACATCGAGGCTGGCGACTTCCACTCCTGGAAGGACGGATGGATCGAGCGCTATCGCAGCGGGGAGCTTCCATAACCCATCAAGGAACGGCCTTGTGTTGAGTGATTCGCCGAAAGAGGTGCTGTTTCGGTGGTTTGTGTGTACGCTTCTTAAAAAAAAATCGGGTTCTATATAATACCCAGTGTTGACAGGGTGAAAAACAGCGCAAAAGGTGCGTTTTTCCATTAACCCTATAAATATCATGAGTGTTGACCTCGAAGAAGAACTGAAGCGCCTCGATAAGGAGCGCGAACGCATTGACGAAAAGAAGCGCGCCCTCCAAGAGCAGTTGGAAGAGCAGGCGAAGGCCGAAGAAAAACTGCAGGACCTCTTTGAAAAGAGCGGCTATCCGACTCCCCGCGCGCTCATCGTCGCCCTTGCGAAGAAGTACAATGTGCGCGTCTCAGGCCTCTCCATGAGCGAAGGCCGTCGCAAGCGCACGAAGGTCTCGCCGCAGCTTCGCGACGACGTCAAGGCCGCCGTCAATGGTGGGCTTTCGAAGAACCAGGCGAGCAAGCAGTTCGAGATCAGCTATCTCGTCGTCAACAAGATTATGGACGGGAAATACGACGACCTTTGAGGCGTCTGCCCAGTCTGAGTTTTTTTCCGAAAACCGGTTCCCTTCGCGGGGCCGGTTTTTTCATGTCCGGAAGGCGACGACGCCCGCGCGCGTCGATGGGCTGGCGCCAAGTGGGGTGCAAGCTTGCCATGGTAGGGGCCGAGCGATGAAGTGAGGCTTTTTTCGCCCCGCCAGCAGCCATGATCGGATTTCTCTTCAAGCGCTTTACCGGCCGCCACTACAAACGGTTCTACGCCAAGTGTGGACCCGTCATCGCGCGCATCAACGAACTGGAGGCCTCCTACCAGTCGCTCAGCGACGAGCAGTTGCAGGCCAAGACGGTCGAGTTTCGCCAGCGTCACAAGGACGGCGAGAGCCTCGACGATCTCTTGCCCGAGGCCTTTGCGACGGTCAAAAACGCTGCCCGGCGTCTCTGCGGCCGCGAGATCGAATATGCCGGGACGAAGGATGTGTGGAACATGGTGCACTACGACGTGCAGCTGATGGGGGGGATGGCGCTCCACCAGCACACCATTGCCGAGATGCAGACCGGGGAGGGCAAGACGCTCGTCGCAACCCTCCCACTCTACCTCAACGCCCTCTCGGGGCGAAACTGCCAGCTCGTCACGGTGAACGAATACCTCGCCCGCCGCGACGCCGAGTGGATGGGGCACCTCTACAAGTTTCTCGGCCTCACGGTGGGAGTGATCAAGGGCTCGCACCAGATGACTCCGGAGGAAAAGCGGGCGGCGTATGGCTGCGACATCACCTACGGCACGGCGAGCGAGTTCGGCTTCGACTATTTGCGCGACAACGGGATGGCGACCCAGCCCGAGACGCTCGTGCAGCGCGACCACTACTTCTGCATCATCGACGAGGTGGACTCGGTCCTCGTCGACGAGGCGCGCACTCCGCTGATCATCTCGGGGCCGGTGGACGACGACACCTCCGCTCCCTTTGTCGCCCTCAAGGGAGACATCGAGAAGCTCGTGCGCCATCAGAACCAGCTGTGCAACAAGCTCATCGGGGAGGCCAAGGCGGAGCTCGAAAAGGGTGACGCGGCCGACGCCGACTTTGTCCTCCCGCGCATGCTTCAGGTCCACTGGGGGGCGCCAAAAAACAAGGTGTTGCGACGCCTCCTCGAAGACGGCGCCATTCGCAAGCAGTTCGAGTCCTACGACCTCGAGATGGGGGCGGACTACAACCGCAAGCAGAAGTATGAGCTGAAGGAGGGGCTCTACTACACGATCGACGAGAAGCAGCGCAGCAGCGACCTCACGCAGATCGGTCGCGACCTGCTCCGCCCGGACAGCCCCGACGCCTTTGTGCTCCCCGATCTGCCCACCCGCTACATGGAAATCGACGGGGATCCGAACCTCGACGCGGAGTCCAAGGCGCAGGCCAAGGCCGAGGCCCAGACGACTTTCGAGAAGATCAGTGAGGAGATCCATGTCATCTCCCAGCTCCTGCGGGCCTACAGTCTCTACGAGCGCGATGTCGAATATGTCGTGCAGGACGACAAGGTCATGATCGTGGACGAAAACACCGGTCGCGTGATGGCCGGCCGCCGCTGGTCCGATGGGCTGCACCAGGCCGTCGAAGCGAAGGAAGGGGTGAAGATCGAGCGCGAGTCCAAGACCTTCGCCACGATCACCCTGCAGAACTACTTCCGTCTCTATGACAAGCTCGCGGGCATGACCGGGACGGCCGAGACCGAGGCGAACGAGTTCAAGGATATTTACGATCTCGATGTCATGGTCATTCCGACCAACCGGCCGAACGTGCGGAAGGATGAGAACGACATCATTTACAAGAGCCGCCGCGAGAAGTACAACGCCGTCATCGAGCAGATCGAGGAGGCGCACAAGCGTGGCCAGCCCACCCTTGTGGGCACCGTTTCGGTCGACGCGTCGGAGGTCCTCAGCCGCATGCTCAAGCGCAAGAAGATTCCGCATAGCGTGCTCAATGCGAAGTATCACGCGCAGGAGGCGGAGATCGTGGCCCGCGCGGGACAGCGCGGCGCCGTCACGATCGCGACGAACATGGCGGGCCGCGGGACGGACATCAAGCTGGGCGAAGGGGTGGCCGACGTCGGCGGGCTCTTTGTCATCGGGACGGAGCGCCATACTTCGCGCCGGATCGACCGCCAGCTGCGTGGACGCTGTGCCCGCCAGGGTGACCCGGGGCACACCCGTTTCTACGTTTCGCTCGAGGACGAGC
>JBKHAU010000096.1:0-8064 GCA_046542725.1 Opitutales bacterium | reverse complement strand
GATCCGTTTCGACGGTGTGGGGCATGCGGACCTGCCCTTTTCCATCGATGAAAAAGTCGAGCACGGCCTCGCCCGTAATGCCTTCGCGCGCCCACGCCTCAGGATAATAGGGTGGCACCGCCTCGCGGAGGACAAGCGGTGCTCCGAGTTCGTCGCTCCCCCGCACGAGGGAAGCAGGCCGCGTCCCCCGGCTCGTCTCCGTCTCCATCTCGGCAAAGGTCTCGATGAGCACGAAGCCTTCCGAGTCGTAGCGTAGCCGCAGTGGCACGACGAGTTCGCCCGCGACCGGGTCCTGCCCAAGCCGCTCGAAGCGCCAAAGCTGCACACCCGCGAGCGCCGCCTCGCCAAAAGATGGGTGGGTCTGCGCCGTCACGAGGGCATCCTCCACCGCGCCTGCGGGACTGATCCGCAGGAGCAATTCGACCGTCCCATCGGTCAGCCCAGCCCGCACCGCGCGCGGCGGGAAGCGCAGCGTCTCTCCCGCCACCGGGCGGAGGCCGATATCCGCCCACGACACCTCGGGGCGCTGACCATCGACGCTCCCCCAAACGGGAAGGGAAAAGGCGGCCATCGCCGCGCCAATCAGCCAAGATCGAATCTCTTTCATCACTACACTCCTTTCGAGGCGTCGAATCATACGCACCGCCGCCCCCGACGCGAGCGTATCCGCGCCGACGCTTCGGCGAACGAGCCGTATCGGATTGCCAACCTCCAGCCGCCCCGTGACCTTCGGTGATTCGACCACAGGTCCTTGCGCCGCGGTCAAAACCCGTCTCGTTCCCTCCTTCCACCATGCCCGAAAAATCCAATCGCCCCATCGATTTCGACCCGCGCGACCTGAACTTGCGTGAATACGTCGGCCCACTCATCGGCCTGCCCTTGCTCGCCCTCGTCCTCCTCGGCGCGTGGACGAGTTATTTCACCGTCCAGCCTGAGGAACAGGCCATCGTCAAGCGCTTCGGCAAGGTCGTCGCGACCAAGGAGCCGGGGCTGCATTTCAAGCTGCCCTTCGGCATCGACCGGGTGCGCAACGTCCCGACCGCGCGCGTCCTCAAAGAAGAGTTTGGCTTCCGCACCGTCGGTGGTAGCGGCCGTACCTCTTACCAGAAAACGAGCGAACATCGCAATGAATCGCTCATGCTTACCGGTGACCTCAAGGTCATCGACGTCGAGTGGGTCGTGCAGTATCGTATCTCCGACCCCGACAAGTTCCTCCATGCCGCGCGCGACCCACAGGCCACCCTGCGTGACACCTCCGAGGCCGTCATGCGCCGGATCGTCGGCAATCGGCTCGGCAGTGACGTTTTGACCGAGAAGCGTGTCGAGGTTGCGATGGAATCGCGCACCGAATTACAGGAGATCCTCGACCGCTTCGAGGTCGGTATCCAGATCAGCACGATCGAACTGCAGGACGTCACTCCGCCCGAGATGGTGAAGCCCGCCTTCAACGAGGTGAACCAGGCCGAGCAGGAGCGCGAACGTCTCATCAACGAGGCCGAGAAACGGCGCAACCAGGTCATTCCCCGCGCCGAAGGTGAGGCCAAGCAGATCGTCGCCGAAGCCCAGGCCTATGCCCTCGAACGAACCAACCGGTCGCGCGGCGAGTCCGAGCGCTTCGGCGCCATCCTCGCAGAGTACCTCAACCACCCGGAGGTCACCCGCCAGCGTCTCTACCTCGAGATGATCGACGAAGTTCTCCCGGCCGTCGGCCAGATCTACGTCCTCGGCGAGGGCGGCGGACAGGGCGCACCCCTGCCCCTCCTCCATCTCAACGAGAATACGTCCGCCAATTAAGAGCCCACCTCCCGAATCATACGCCATGAACAAGTTCCGTCTTTTTCTCGTCCCCGTCGTCCTTCTCATCGTGGGCCTCGTCGTGCTTATCTTCGCTTCGGCTTACACCGTGGACGAAGCTGAGCAGGCCGTCATCGTGCAATTCGGCGCCCCCGTCGGCGATACCATCACCGAGCCTGGCCTCCACTTCAAACTACCCTTCGTGCAGGAAGTGCGGAAATTCGACAAACGCCTCCTCAGCTGGGACGGTGACCCGAACCAGATCCCGACCCGCGGCGAGCAGTTCATCTCCGTCGACACGACTGCTCGCTGGCGCATCGTCGACCCGCTCAAGTTTCTCCAGCGCGTGCAAAACGAAAACGGAGCCCTCCTTCGTCTCAACGACATCCTCGACTCCGTCGTGCGCGACTACATCTCCGGGTCCGACCTCATCGATATCATTCGCTCGAAGGACTGGGCCATTGACGAAACAGATCTCGAGCGCGCCCAGGCCACGACGGAGAGCGATGAGGAAGTCCTCCTTCAGGAAGTGAAGACCGGCCGGCAGGAACTCGTGCGCAACATTCTCAACACCGCGCAGAAGCAGATGCCCGAATACGGCATCGAACTCGTCGACATCCGCATCAAGCGTGTCGACTACGTGCAGGCCGTGCAGCAGCGCGTCTTCGAGCGCATGATCGCCGAACGGCAGCGCATCGCCGAGCAGTTTCGCTCCGAGGGCCAGGGTCGTGCCGCCGAGATCGACGGTGAGACCCAGCGGCTCCTTTCCGAAGTCCGCTCCGAGGCTCGCCGTAAGGCCGAGGTCATCCGCGGTGAGGCCGACGCCGAAGCCACCCGCATCTACGCCGAGGCCTTCGGCGGAAACCCCGAATTCTACGCCTTCTTCCGCACCCTCGAGAGCTACCGCAAGACCCTCAGCGACAAGACCACGCTCCTTCTCGACGCCGACTCGGAATATTTCCGCCTTCTGCGCGACGCCCAGCCCAAGGCCATCGGCGCTCCGGAATAGGCGGTCTCTGGTCCTCCACGGCCGAGCGCCTCCCGGGCCCCGTCCTTTGCGCGAAGAGAACCCCCCGGGGGGCAGAGCAGCGGGCGGTTTCGTAGGTCGCGGCGTTTCCCCGCACTTCAAACGCGGGGAGGCGGCTGCCTTGGATCAGGCTGGCCACTAAAGAGAGTCGCTAGAAGGAAGCATCGGGGAAGGCGCGCCGCCCTTGCCAGGCACGCGGCGTATCGCGCCCGCGGCCGGCGGATTGCATCCAGACCCTCGAAGCAATGACAGTTCGACATCGTGGGCGGGCCTCGCCATAAGCTGAACAATGGAAAATCCCCGCGAAGAGAGCATCCGCATTGAGATGAGCTACCCGCCCGAGCGGAAACAAGTGTTCGAGCGAGTCAAAGCTGGGATCGAGGTCAAATATCCCGAAGTAGACGTCAAGGGCAAGGAGACCGACCGCAACGGAAACGAGGTCATGATCACCTTGACTTACGTTCCCAAGCTGAGGAATTCGACCCCGCCGACCGACATTGATCCCGACAAAAAACGCTACGAAGCGACGCCATCGGCGGCAGTCCACGACTTCGTCTCGGCTTTGATTGAGGAGCATTCCGCAGAAGCGCATCCGGAGTGAACGGAGAGCCCGGCGGATGAGGACGCATCGCTGGGTCCGCCGCTTCGCCGCCCTCCTCCACCGCCCGACTGCACCGCTAAAGCAGGGCGGCGACGCGTGCCACCGGCGCCAAGTCCGATTCCTCGTCTCGCGCTTCGGCATTCGCCGCGGGCGATAGGACCGCGTTGGGCCAGGAAATCCCTCGGCTCGCGCCGGAGAGGCGAGACGAGAGGTAGGCAGGCAGACAAACGCATCACAACCCGGAGGGAATATCTCACGCTGCGGGCACAACGTCGTCAGCTCTCTGGCGAACTCCGGGACGCACGCGAAGGCGCGGATCAGCTCTGCTGATCTGCGGGCGTCAGCGTGCCCCACTCCCGGCGCGCATAGTTCCAATACCAATCGCCCGCCGCCAGTGAGGTCCACCACCACTGCTTGCTTGGCTGGTGATAGAGAATGGCGCTCTCCCGACGGGATCCGTCCGCCAGATAGAGCCACGCCTCCAGACGCTCGGACCAGATCCAGGGATAGTGCCGGTCGAAGGCCCAGCCGAGGTTCTCGAGCCAGAGCCACTCGACGGGACCCTCGGCATCCAACGCTTCCCGCAGGCCGGTGAGGCGAAAGGGCTTGCGAAGGCAATTTCCAAGCTCGTCGGTGTAGCGGACAGCGGTGCCGATGACGGTGTCGCCGTCATCCGTCACCAGGACGGGTCCTTCGACAAACCTCCATCCGACGGGAATGGTGGGGGCGGCCAGGTCCACCAGTTCCTCGATGGTCCAGACCTGCGTCCCGTCCGCGCGCCGCACGAAGACAAAGGGAATGCGAAAACGGATGCAGTCGTAGTCGTCATCGGGATAGTCCTGCCCGATCCCACTGCCGAGGCGCCCATCGCCGCTGAAACGATACAGCTCGTCGATGAAGTTCAGCCTACCGTCCTCACTCTCCAGGGCCAGCGGTCGCCGGCCGGTGAGGGCCGACCAGAGAAACGGCGCGGCGGTCTCGCCGTATACATCGTCCACCATCCCGAGGAAGAGGCGTTCATCATCGGTCATCGCCACAAGGCGGAATGCGCTTTCGTCGGCCGAAGGGGTGAAGACCGTGTGGTGGCTCCACTCCGTGCCGTCGGAAGACCGCACCAGTTCGAACGATCCGTCCGCCGTGGGTGACCGGCTCCCATGATCCCGGCCGAAAAGTGTCCCCCCATCTGTCATCAGGAGCGGAGTGATCCCATCGGGGAGGGCCAGCGGATCCGCCTCCTCCCGCCAGATCCAGCCCGGATCTCCCAACTCGAGGCCCCGGCCGAAGAGGACACTGCCATCGGCCGAGACGCCGACCTCCGCCCACCATCGCGTCTGCACGGGAGCGCCGACCGCTTCCAAATCGAAAACGGTCGTGTCCCCTTCAACAAAGGTCGCACCTGCCCGGTAAAGCGATCCGTCGTCCGAAACCGTCTGCACCGCGCGATACCCGTCCGGAAGCGGGACCTCCGTCACCTCGCCGCTGGCCGAGTCCCCGTTGGAGCGCCAGACAAAGCCTCGCCACAGGGGGGTTCCTTCCCCCGGCGTCTGGAAAGAACCGGTGACCACGCTGCCATCGCCAGAAACATCAGCCGGCACGATATGCACATCGGCGTAGACGGAGGGAAAGCCCGCGAGAAACTCGAAGGTGAGGGCCGAAACGCCCGATGCGCAAAGAAGGGAACCGAGAAGGGCGACGAATGGACGGTTTGCCAAGGCCATGCCCTGACGATTGGCGAGAGTCGCCACCCGTCGAACAGAAACTTATCCTTCCGCGTTATTCCACCGTTTCAGCCCCCGAAGCCGGCGCGACCGTCACGACGATCGATTTCGAAGTCGGCGTGCCGCTCCGCGCCGCGGTGCTGTCGAGCGGCACGAGCACGTTGGTCTCGGGGAAGTAGGCGGCGGCACAGCCGCGGGGGAGGTCATAGGGCACGACGAGAAACATTCGGGCATGGCGCTCACCGTCGGAAAAATGGCTTGTGAGGTCGACCGGCTGCTCGGCGGCGAGACCGCGGGCGGCCATATCCTCGCGGTTCATGAAGACGACCCGGCGCTCACCGCGGAGGCCGCGGTAGCGGTCGTCGAGACCATAGACGGAGGTGTTGAACTGGTCATGACTGCGGATCGTCATGAGGAGGAGCTGGTCCGCCGCGATTGCGATCGGCGCGAGTTCGTGGGAAATGAACTTGGCTCGTCCGCCGATCCCGCTGAAGTCCCGCTCCCGCGCGCTGTTCGGGAGGAGAAAGCCGCCCGGCTCGCGCACCCGCCGGTTGTAATCGTCGAAGCCTGGCACGACCCGACCGACCGCTTCACGGAGGCGGTCGTAGTCCTCCTGAAAGGCACCCCACGGAATGTCCGCCTCGGGTCCAAAGAGCACCTCGGCCAGCCCGCAGACGATCGCCACTTCGCTGCGAAGTTGCGGCGAGGCCGGCTTTAGCCGGCCCCGCGAGGAGTGCACGATGCCCATTGAATTCTCCATCGAAACCATCTGTGGGCCACTCGCTTGATGGTCCTCCTCGCTGCGACCGAGGCAGGGCAGGATGAGAGCGGCCTTCCCGGTCACGAGGTGGGAGCGGTTCAGCTTTGTGGATACATGTGCGGTCAGCCGGCAACGACGCAGGGCGCGGGCGGTGCGACGGGTGTCCGGCGTGGCGGAGAGGAAGTTGCCCCCCATCGCGAAAAAGACGCCGGCCCGCCCGGCGTCCATCGCGCGGATCGCCTCGACCGTGTCCACCCCGTGATGACGCGGAGGAGCAAAGCCGAATTCGCGCTCGAGGGCATCGAGAAAGGCAGGCTTGGGCTTTTCCCAGATGCCCATCGTGCGGTCACCCTGCACGTTGCTATGGCCGCGCACCGGGCAGACGCCCGCGCCGGGCCGGCCAAGATTGCCCTGGAGAAGGAGCAGGTTGACCACGTCCTGAATGGTCGCGACGGCGTTGGCGTGCTGCGTCAGCCCCATCGCCCAGCAGGCGATCGTTTTGCGCGACGGCGCGAGCAGGCCCGCGACCTGACGTAGCTCATTTTCGGATACACCGGAGGCTGCTTCAAGTTCGTTCCAAGCGAGGGCACGCAGGCGCGCTGCATAGGCTTCAAAGCCGGTCGTATGGGCATCGAGGAAGACCTCGTCGAGCACCGTACCGGGCTTCGCGGCCTCCGGGTGTGACCAGAGGTGCGGGGAGAGAATTTCTGGAATCGGACTATTTTAGGGTGTACAAAATCACACGACTCTGAGATACGCTCGTGATGGCATTGACAAAGACCGAGAAACGCCGCCGTGCCGAAGCGCTGGTGCGAAAACTGGAAAGCAACGAGACGCTCTTGGCACGGCTGGAAGTGGTGATGGAGCTGGTCGAAGGCGGCGAGCCCTGCAGCCTCGATGAGATCGAAGCACAGTTGATCGTCGAGCTGCGCAAACTCGGCAATGAGAGCCTGGGCACCTGGGCGCAGCGGCGCGAGCAGGAGGTTGCCGAGGAACTCGCGCGCGAGCACGGCCCCTTGCACCAGCGCGAAAAAAAACGCTCCACTTCCACACCACCTTCGGGCGGGTCGAAGTCCTCGAGCGCATCTGGCGAGGGGCCGGGCGCAGCTACCTGAGGGCCCTGCCGCGATCGCTCGCAATTGCCTGCCGGGGACTCTCGGGAGCGCTCCGGGCGGCGCTCTACGACTTTGGCGTGGAGGAGTCGTTTCGCCGGGCCAACTACCGCCTGCAGGTGCACTACGGCTTCGGCTTGAGCGCCGAGCGCATCCGCGCGGTGACCTTGGCTCAGGCCGGCGAACTGGCCGCCACGCAGGCTGGGCGCAAGCCAGTGGGGCGGCTGCCGGGCGAGGGTGCCGAAGCGATCACGACGCAGTGTGACGGCTCGATGGTGCGCCTGGTGAGGACCGCCGCACAGGGCGACCGGCGCAAGCGTCGCCAGCTCGAATGGAAGGAAGCGCGCGTGTGCGCGGCCCAGGCCCGCGGCTCCTGCTCGATCCACTACGAGGGGCTGCTCGGCAGCGTCGAAGCGGCCGGGATCGCGTGGTCGCACGCCACCGCCAAGGCCGGCTGGGGCGTGGGCAGCCTGATTCATCCGATGGGCGACGGAGCGGTCTGGATCCAGCAACAGGCCGCCGTCCAGTTCCCTGGCAGCGCCTTCCTGCTGGACCTCTACCACGTCTGCGAATACCTCGCCGAAGCAGCCTCACGCTGCGCCCAAAAGGAAAGCCCCAAGCGCTGGAGTCGCCGGCAAAAAAACAAATTACGCAAAGGCAAGGCAGCCCAAGTGATCGAAGAGCTGCGCGCCAAAAGCGAGCCGGCGCAGGTGCCCGAAGAACTCGCGCCGGTGCGCCAGGCCTACCGCTATCTGCACACGCGCGCCGACCAACTCGATTACCCTGGGGCTCTGCGCCGAGACCTCCCGGTGGGCACCGGCATGATCGAAAGCGCGCACAAACAGATCGTGCAACAACGCCTCAAGGGCCCTGGGATGGCTTGGCTGGCGGAAAACGCCGATGCCCTCATCCGCGCACGCGCTCTGCGGGCCACCGCCATCCAAAACCAGGAATCGCTCCCTTCAGCTGCTTAGCTCCCCGCTCTTCTGGTCACACCCCGGCCTCCAGTTCGAGGAGCGCCTTGGCCACGCCCTGAAGGAAAGCCTGGTCGC
>JBKHAU010000095.1:0-8161 GCA_046542725.1 Opitutales bacterium | reverse complement strand
CCTCATGGGGGCCTCTTTCGTGGGTGTTCGACCGGCTGACCACGCGGGTCCGCGGGGAAGCGTGCGAAGCACAGGGACGCGGAGGGACGCGGAGGGACGGGCCCGTGGACCACGGCTTCTTCATGCACCGCCAGCGCGGTCAGCGTCGCGCGAGGAGTCTTTTTGTAGAGCGAGAAGGAGATGAAAACCGCTGGAGGTGCGTCAGGGAGCGGAATTCAGCGGTCCCGCGCACCCGGGAGAGGGCGTCGCTCGAATCGGAGGGGGGGCGGGGAACGTTCGGCGCCGCTGAAAGACGCGAGATCCTTGGCGGTTTTCCACAAACAACCACCCCCGTTGCACAACCGTCCCTACTCCTCCTCGCCGGGCTTCCGCACCCAGTCGCCTTTGGTCGTCTGGAGCCAGACCCCTGGCCGCGCCTGCTGGGCGATGCGGACGGCGCGCTGGCGGCCCACTTCCTCCACACTCAGGTCGCTCCGTCGCGCGACGCGCCGGTAGAGCTCGCGGCGATCCGCATTCTCCGCCTCGACAAGGGCCTCCTGCGCCGGGGCGAGTTCGACGCGGGCCTCCAGAAAGCCTTCGTTGTTTTCCCCCACGACGCCAGCGGACTTGAGCGCATCCACCTCGGGGAGGCGGTCACGTATGCGCTCGGCCGCGTTTTGGCCAAGCAGGCCCGCGGCGCCCACGAGCCCTGCGAAGAGAAAGAAAAAGGAACGGAGAAGGGTGCGATGGTTCATTGGGCGGAATCCTCGAGGGTTTCGAGCGGAGCGTATTCAGTGGTGGTCGAGGCCTGGTCGATCTCGCTGAAGATGTCGTCCAGTTCCTCCTGCACCCGGTGATTGATCGTGATCTCGATATAGATCGGTTCGACCCGGATGGGATCGGACTTGACATGCACACAGCCGGCCAGCGCGGAGAGCAGGGCAACACTCGCGAGGCCTTGGAAACAGATTCGATGGATCACCACACAGATTCGACGCGCGGACGGGCCAAAGGGTTCAGATTCTGCCGCGCCGCCAGATCGTCGCCTCGGCCACGCTCCATTGAAACTTTCGACGATGCTCGCGGATGAGGAAGGGCATGTCGCGGTGCCGCACGAGGCTGAAGGCGGGCGCGAGCGCCGCGGTGAGCGGCCCCAGCGGCGGCGACTCGCCATCGGCCGGCGCAAGCCAGCGGGAGGATTCCGTAAACTCCTCCATCCAGGTATGCGGGGTGGTGAGGACGAGTTGGCCGCCGGGGCGGACGAGACTCGCGAGCCGCTCGAGGAGACGCTGCGGGGTGTGCAGGCGGCAGAGCAGGTTGCAGGCGAGGACGAGATCGAAGTCTCCCAGGTCAGACCGCAAATCATGGGCGTCTCCCACCTCAAAGGTGACCCGCTGCGGATGGCAGCCCGCCGGCACCACCGCTTCGGCCGACTCGTAGGTATGGCCCGACTGCTTGATCGCGTAGGGCACCCGCTGTCCCGCGGCGAGCGCCTGCGCCGCATTGATGAAAGCCCGCGAATAGTCGATGCCGATGACCTCCGCCCCGTAGCGCGAGAGTTCGAAGGTGGACCGGCCGACGGCGCAGCCAAGGTCGAGGATGCGCGCCTCCGACGGCAGAACAGAAGGCTCGAAGGTCTCCTCCACGCAGCGGCGGGGAAAGTTGAGCGCGCTCGTCGGCCCCATGTCCCAGGGCAGGAGCTGAGCCGGCTCTCCGTAGTGGAAAAGCAGGTATTCGTGGAGAATGCGTTCGGATTCGTAAGCGGCAGGCGTCACGGCGAGGAGCGGAAGGGCGCTAAGCGCGGGGAGCAAAGAGAAAAAAAGAGGAGGCGCGGTGGGCACCTCCCCTTTTTCAAAAACAACACGGCAATGCCGCGGGCGGGTCGACCCATCCCCGCCTAGATCGCCGGCACCGGTGTCTGGGCCGCCTCGAGCAAGCTCAGAACATACGGCGCCGGGGCATAGTTGCGCATCAGCACGACTGTCTTGCCATCGCGGTGCATCCTTACCTCGGGCAGTCGAACCTCAGGGGTCTTGTGGGGCGCATAGAGAACGTCGTCGTGCGAGGCGTTCTCGTGGTGCTTGAACATGTCCGGCGTGATGTGCCCGCCGAGGTGATCATCGCGCCCGGTGGCGACGTGGATGGTGCCGAGAATCTTTTCGTCCTGAATATCGCGCCCGCTGAAGGGCAGCACCTGCGTGCCGAATCCGAGTTCGCCCAAGGCGCCCACCATGGGGTCGTCCTTCAGCTTTTCATTGTGTTCTTCGATCAGGGCGTAGTCGCCATAGAGTAGCCGGCTGCTGACGATCTTGCCGTCCTCCACCGTGAGCAGGCCGAGCGTCTCCTCGGCATACTTGAAGGGAAACTGGCCACTGGCCCCCTCCGGCACGAAGTAGACCTCACCGGCCGGGAGATTGGCCACGTCCGGCTTGCCGCGGGGGCAGAGGCCATGGCTCTTTTGTGCCTCTTGGCCATTCACCTCGAGCCGAAGAGTGGTGGACTGCCCCTCCACCTCGAAGTCGATCTCGAACCAGTCCGCGCGGGTGAGCCCCAAACGCAATGCTTCGGCGTTGGCGCTGACCTGATCGTAGTCCACCGAGAGGCCCGTATCCACGATCACTTGATTGAGCCCATGCAGGGTGGCTCCGCGAAAACCAAACTCCTTTGCCTTGGCCGTGAGCGGGGCAGTCGCCGAATAGGAGGAGACGACAAGGATGAGATCATAGTTCGGATAGATATCACGGTCGAGACTCAGCTTGCGACCATCGACCGCATAGCACTCGTCTTCCATGTCGAGGTTGCTCCCTCCCGTCTCTTTATAAGCGTAGAACTCGCCTCCGGTGTAGTTCAACTCCTCCAGGCCCCCATTCTGGAAACCCTGGTAAAACACTTTATGACCGTAGTTCTGGATCGAGAGACGCGGGTTTTCGAGAAACGCAAAGTCCTTCACCTCGGAAGGGTCGGGCAGGTCGATGAGCACGCACAGGCGCTCGCCTTGGCCTGGTTCAAAGCAGGTCTCCATGAGACGCTTCAGCGAGAATGGCGGAAATTGGATGTTGGCAGGATTCAGTTCCATAAGACGCTATTGAAGGGCGCAGCGCGCAATGCGCCAACTGCGATCGCGCTTTTTTGAAGGTCAGATGGACCGGCGGTTGAAGAGCGGGCCAAGTGGTCGCCACACGGGGTCGAACGTGACGTCGATCACCCGCCTCCATCGTTGACAGGACGTAACCGCTCGCCCAACGTCCGCACTCCAGTTAAAGACTTTCCTGAGGCCAAGCTCGGGTGGTGAATTGTCGGTTGCAGCGAGTCAGGGGCAGTTTGAAATCCGAAGGTCGGAAACGCCACGAGCGGTCGGTCGAAGGAAGCCCCGTTAAGTCAATGCAAGCCAATAAGTTGTTTGTCGCCAATATCAGTTTTGAGGCGACCGAAGCCGATGTCCGGGCCCTCTTTGAAGAGGTCGGGACGGTCGAAGACTTCTATTATGCGCTGGACCGCGACACCGGCCGGCCCCGTGGATTCGCCTTCATTACGATGGCCACGGACGAAGAAGCAGAAGCAGCCATCGCCAAGCTCAACGGCTACCTTCTGAACGAGCGCGACCTGCGCGTGAGCGTCGCCCTGCCAAAAGAAGATCGCCCGAGTGGCGGCGGCGGGGGCGGCGCGGGCGGGGCGGCGCGCCCGCGCGCACCGCGTCTCAATGCCCCTGGTGGTGGCGGCGGTTTCCGCGGCGGTCCGCGTGGCGGCGGTGGCGGCTATCGTGGTGGTGGTGGCGGTGGCTATCGCGGCGGATCCGGTGGTGGCGGCGGTGGCTATCGTGGCGGATCCGGTGGCGGTGGCTACCGCGGCGGATCTGGCGGCGGGTATCGAGGCGGACCCGGCGATGGCGGTGGCGGCTACCGTGGCGGACCCGGCGGTGGCGGCGGTGGCTATCGCGGCGGCTCGCGCCGGGACGAGGGCGACGATCGCGGCGGCTACCGCGAGCAGCGCGACGCCCCCCCGCGCACTTGGCGCTCGGACGACGAGTAGCCCACCACACGGCAAGCGCGCCCAAAGTTTTCCAACAGCCCCTCGGTGTGAACGACGCCGCGGGGCTTGTTTTTATCCACCCCGTCGGATCGCGGATCGCTGAACTCACCCGCCTTCCATTCCACAAACTCGCGCGACCACCTCACCGCTGAAGCAGCGCGGCGATACCACGCCGCGCGGTTCGGGGCAGGGGCGCCCCGCCCGTGCGCTCCGCAAACAAGGGCGGGTCCGACTCGAACCCGCCCTTGAAAAGCGTCTTTCAATCGCTGCTACGCCTTCTCCCCTGCCTCAGAAGAAGTAGGTGAAGGTGAGGTCGTAGCGCAGCGCTTCGCCCTTCGTGATGAGGGTGTTGGCCCCGAACTCCGGATCCGCCCCGATGAAATAGTCCTCGTCGGTCAGGTTCTGGACAACGAAGAGGATTTCGTAGGTTTCCGCCTCGTAGGAAAGGTTCAGGTCGACGATCGTGGCACTCGGAACGACAAGCGTGCGATCGTAGTTATGGAAGTAGTCCGAGCGGTGGCGCACGCTCGCACCGACCCCGAATCCGGAGTCGAACTGGTAGCGTCCGAAGAACTTATAGGTCTGCTCAGGAGAGCCCGGCACAACAAGGTCCGGATTGCCGGAGGGGCTTGCGCCCTCGGGTGTGAATCCGCCGAAGGCGTCGGAGAACTGTTGATACAGGGCCCCTCCCTCGAGGGCGACGCCGATCTCGTCGTTGCCCGCGCCGGTGGGATCTCCGAGCGACCAAGGCATGGTGCGGAAGCCAAGGCCACCGTTCTTGCGCGTTTCCCGGTCGGTGTAGGAGGCGATGAAGGTCAGATTGGGCAAGGGTTGGTAGACGACCTCGAACTCCACGCCCTCGGACTCGAACTGCGAAGCGAACTCCTCTCGATCGCTGAAGCTCGTCTGCTCCCATTCGTAGTAGGCAAGCGAGGCGTACAGGGTGTCCTCGAGAAGCGAGACCTTCACCCCCCCTTCGAGGAGTTCAGCTTCCCCGAAATTGCCCTCATTGATGAAGGCGCCGCCCTGCGTGGGCGCGACCGTAGTGGCTTCCTGGAGCACCCCATAGAACGAGACCATGGGAGAGATCTTCAGGACGGGATTGAGGCTCCAATTGAAGTAGTCGATGTCGACTTTCACCTCCCTGTCCGCAACGTTGGTGGGCCCCGTCGGGACGAAAGAGTCGAAGGACGCAGTTTCCCCGCGGAAGCCCGCGATGAGAGTGAAGTATTCCGTCATGTCGAGGGCGGTGGTGAGGAAAGCCCCGGTCTGGAGCAGCTCGGAACCCACCGCCGAACCGCTCGGGCCATCATAGTTGCCGTAAGGCGTGGCCCCGCCCGACCAGTAGTTGTTGCCTCCGATGAGCGGATCGGTCTGGGCCCCGGAAAGGATGACCGAGTTGGAGGAAATCTGGTCGCGGGTGATGTCGCGCCGGGCGAAGGGCTCAGTCCAGAAGTCCTGCAGCTGGGTCGCCTCGGAATAGCGCAGCTGCACCCCGGTCGAGTAAGTCAGCGAAACCGTATCGGAGAACTCCTTCTGGTGCGAGTAAGTGAGGCGATCGTCGAAGATGAACTGCTCCGTGCGAAAGCTGTAGCCGTAGGAGGAAAGCTTGTCGGTCTTGAGATAATCGATGAGGACCTTGTTCTCGACCGTTGCGCCCGAGTCGAGGGTGAGTTCGAGGTCAGCGAAAAACATGAAATTCTCGGAGTCGGCGTAATCGCGTGTGTCGGAAAGGACCGTACTGCCCTCGATCTGCTCGGTGAAGACGCTGCCGCCGCCTTGGAAGTATTCCGGTGTGTAGAGATATCCGGAAGTGGTCTGGGCGATGTCGTCGGGGAGGGCGCCGTAGGTCGCAGCACGCACTGTCGGATCCGCCATGTTTTTCATCAAATCGCGCTGCGCGCCCGTGATGGCGCCCGAGGCGACGGCCTCGTCGACGATTGCCTGTGGCACGACGAGGGCACGAAAATCGGCGAAGTCGATCGTCGAGGCATCGATCTCGGCGTAGCCATAAAGATCCGGGGGTGAGGCCCAAGGGAAAGCGAACCCGCCGTTGACCAGCGCATCGATAATGATGCGGTCAGCGTATCCCCCATTGCCCGCGCGGACCAGGCTGAGGGGCTCGCCAATGACATAACTGCCTTCGTTGATCAGGCTCTGGGTGGGTCGATTCCAGCCGGCATTTTCGTTGCTCTTGAACTGGTAATACTCGGCCCCCGCGAAGAGGCGCAGCTCGTCCGAGAGGCGCGCCTTGATGGCCCCATAGAGCGAGATGTAGTCGTTTTGCACACGGTCGTAATAGCTCCCCGACTGTTGACCGGTGAGGGAAAGACGATAGGCCACCGGCGTCTCTCCAATGAGCGTGGGCCCGCCGATGTCGGCCTGGATGTTGTAGTGATCGTAGCTGCCGATCTCGAGCTGGAGCGAGCCGCGGAACTCGTCGAAGTAGGGCGACTTCGGGATCATGTTGGCGTAGCCACCGACCTGTGAGGGCACCAGCTGTGCGGGGGCGGGGCCCTTCACGATGTTGAGCGCCTCGAGGGAGCCGAAGGAGGTTGGCATCTCATTGCGCTGGTAGGCGCGAAGCATCCCATTGAAGTAATTGCCTCCGATCCAGCCTCGGATCATGGGAGAGCCCGCGATGCCGTAAAAGTTCTGTCTTTCGGTCCCGGCCCCGATCTTCTCGAGGTCCGAGAAGTCGCGGATCTGAAACTGCTTCATCGCCTCCGGGCTGATCGAGAGGACCGAGCGCGGGGTCTCGAGCAGAGACATGTTATCGAAGAAGGCGCTGTCCACCGTGCGCTGGGTGGGCATGAGCGAGTCGGAATCCTCCGCCGCCACCTCTTCGGAGATAAAGGCATCGAGTTCGGTGAGTCCTCCGCCACTTTGGGCAAAGGCCGCGGCGGGTGAGAGTGCGAGCAATGGAAGGATGCGCGCATGGGCGCGCCAGTCAGTCATTTTCATAGTCGAGCAGAGTTGGTTGCGATAGTGGAAACGCGTTCGAAGGAGCAGCAGCAGTGCCAGCTATGGGCACCCTCCGAATTCGTCTCACGAGGAACCTCCAAAACGGTGTATTCAGGGACCCACTACGCGGAGAAAAGCGACGAGGCGGTCGATCTCCTCCTTTGTGTAATGTGGATAGGCGGGCATCGGGGCGGCGGTGGCGAGGGTGTCTTCCGGGGCCTCCAACATGCGCTCGAAATAGGGTCGATTGGTCCGTGCATGGAGCGCGAGGACGGCCAGCGACCGGTTGGACACGCGGCCTCCGTAGGTCTCATCGTGAGCGTGGCAACTCAGACAAGTATTGCGGTAGATGAGCGCCCCTTCCCGAGCCGCCCGCGGCGCCCCGGCGAGGGCTGCCCCCCATGGAGGAGTCGCCGCGGGCCGGAACTGCAGCCGCACCACACCCCAGGGTTGCTTGTTCAGCGGGTCGAGGAGCCCTTCGAAATCCTGCAGCGTCACCAAATAGGGTCCCCACTGCGGATTTCCTTGGGCGGCCGCCCACTCCGCCACCGACTGGTCGCCGAGGGCGAGGATGAGATAGGCCCCGCGCCGCCCGAGCATCTCCGAACCAAAGTTCGCCTGATAGGTGTCGGTGCAGTCGGCGAGGATCAGCCGCACCTCGCCTCGCGCCCCGGCGGCGACAACGAAGTCCGCCAGCGGCAGGCCGGTCACCTCATAGGCCTCGGCCGCAAACTCAAGCGCCGAAGAGGAGCGAAAGGCCGCCGGGTGGCTCCGCAGATCCTCCCAGGCGAAGAAGCGCGACGACGGCCCCGCGCCCTCTGACCAGATGGCGATCACCTCGAGGTCGTCCGGCCGCTGCCGGCGAAAGGATTTGCGCAGAAGTCGCGGCGGCAGCGTCTCGGGCGAGAAGATCGCCTCGAGCGCGGGCGCGCCGGCCAGCGCTGCGAGCTGCGCCCGCAGGTGCACTTCGGAAAAGTGCCCCACTTGTCGCCAATCGTCGCGAGGACCCATCACACGTTTTGCGGCGAGCAGCCTCGACCGTCCCGCTTCCAGTTGGGCCAGCGAGACGGCGGGATCGCGCGCCAACAGCCAGCGGTGGGCCGGCGCCGGATCCCCCGAGGCGTAGTCCAACCAACCCTGAATCGTCGCGGCCGAAAAGGCCCGCCCCCGCCGCACCCCCGTGGGTTTC
>JBKHAU010000094.1:0-8222 GCA_046542725.1 Opitutales bacterium | reverse complement strand
ACGTAGCCAATGACGGCCGGCACCACCCCCACCTCGTGCGCAAAGGCCGCGAGTGAGTCCTCGTTGTCCGGCACGAAGCGGCTCTTGAAGAGAAGGTCGCGCGGCGGATAGCCCGTGAGGACCAGCTCGGGAAACACAATCAGCTCCGCGCCTTGGGCGACGAGTGCGTGATAGGCGGCGAGCGCCTTGGCACGGTTTCCGGCGAGGTCGCCGACGATGGTGTTGAGCTGGGCCAGTCCAATTTTCATACGCGCGTCCAACGTCTGCGCACTGCCCGCCGGAGCAAGCGGAAAGCATGATTGGAGGACTGATGAAGGCTGAAGGATGAAGGATGAGGGATGAAGGCTGAGGGGCCGGGCAGCCGCCGACGATTTTCGGCCCTCCAGCTTGCTGTCTCCAAAGAAAGAAAAGCCCCGCGGCCGGGGAGGGCGCGCGGGGCGAAAGGGAAGCGGGCGGAGCAGAGCGACCGACCGCGGCTGACGGGTCCTTACTCGAAGTCGTGGGGCGGGAGGATGCGCTCGACGCGGCGCTTGCTCAACTCGATGTAGGCCGGCAGGCCATTGTCGCGCGGGACTTCGACTTCGCCCTGAATGAGCGGGCTGGCGTATTTCACGAACTGGTAGTTCATGCTCACGCCGTCCTCGTTGATCCAGTTGGCGGGCAGATGCTTCACGCCGTTGGCCACTTCCTCGAGGTCGGCGAGGCCGGTGTGGCAGGTGTAGCGCTCTTCATCCCCGCGCATGAGGGTGATCATCTTGTCGGTCACGCCGGAGAGGGCCGCCTTGACGGCGGCCTGGCCGACCATGAAGGCTTCATCGTTGTCCGTCTGGGAGGCATTGAGGGCGGCGCAGCGCTGGCTATGGCCGGGGGTGCAGACGCGCACTTTGATGCCTTCGACATGTTGATCGAGGAGGCCCTTGAGGTAGTTGGCGGCGCCACCGAGCTGGGAGTGACCGAAGCTGTCGGTCGCACCGCTGCTGGTGGAGATGTAATTGCCGCTCTCGTCGATAAGCCCTTCACCCACCACCACGATGCAGTAGCGATGCGTCTTGAGCACGTTGGTCGTGTCTTCGAGGAACTTGTTGGTGTCGAAGGCGACCTCGGGAAGGTAGATCAGGTGGGGCGGATCCTCGGGGTGGTCGCGGCGCTTCGCGAGGCTGGCCCCGGCGGCAATCCAGCCGGCGTTGCGCCCCATCACCTCGAGGATGTAGACCATGTCGTGCTGGCCCATCGCGGCGGCATCCTTGGAGAGATCGCGCACCGTCGAGGCGACGTGCTTGATGAGGATGCCGATACAGCGCATTTCCCAGCCGCTTTCGCGGGCGTGGGCCGAGATCTTCGCCGTCGAGTCCTGACTGTCGTTCCCCCCGATGTAGAAAAAGTAGCGGATGTTGTGGGCCTGAAAGACCTCGATCACGCGCTGGTAGTCGCGGTCCTTGCGGAGCTTGTAGCGACAAGTTCCGAGGGCCGAGGAGGGGGTGTAGCGCAACCCGCGGATCGTTTGCTGGGTCTCTTCCGCGAGGTCGACGAAATCCTCCTGAAGGATGCCGAGGACGCCGTTGAGGCCCCCGTAGATCTCTTCGACGCACTCATAGCTGAGCGCTTCGGTGATGACGCCGGCGAGGCTGGCGTTGATCACTGCGGTAGGGCCACCACTCTGCGCGACGAGGACATTGCCTATGAGTTCTTCTGCCATGGACTTTCAAAGATTTGAGGAAAAGGCGGACCCTTGGCCCTTTGCGGACAGTTGGCAAATTCTTTCCTCCCCCGCTCCGGGAGGTCCTCGTCAGGGCCTGCCGCGAAGCCATTCCGCGAGATCCTCATCCCGTGCAATCACAGTGGCGGAGCCGAATTCGGGGCGAAGGAGGGAGCGGTAAGCGGGCTCGTTGAAGCGTTCCCCCTGAAGGAGGATGGCGGCCTCGTGGCCCGGCGCGCGGACGAGTCGCCCAAGGGCCTGATGGATGCGTTGCATGCCCGGCACCTGGTAAATGGCGCGAAAGGGGTCGGGGTGCCCGGAGGCGTGCAGGGCCTCGCGCGTGGCCTCCTGCACGGCGTTGACCTCGGGCAGGGCCGGACCCACCACCATGGCTCGCGCGATGCGTCCACCGAGCACATCGATGCCCTCCGCGAAACTGCTCCCGAGAATCAGAAAGAGCACATGGCTGAGGAGAAGCGCCTCCTCGAGAAAGGCCTCCTGTCCGGGGAGGTCCAAGCCGCGTGGTTGCATCGCCACGCGCAGATGAGGCGCCTCCCACTCGAGGAGGCGGCGGACATCTTCGGCATAGCGGTAGGAACTGAAAAACACGGCCACCGGGGCCGGTTGTCCGTCGCTCAGCTGGAGAACGGTGTGGGCGGTGCGGCGAAGGGAGCGCTCGCGGTGGCGGTAGCGCGTGTTCACCCGCACATCGATGGCCACGCGGTGGGCGGTGGCCCGCCAAGGCGCCTCGCCCTCGAGGAAGGTCACGTTCCCGATCGCCTCGCTTGTCCCCGGGCAGGGCAGGCCGAGCCGTCCGGCGCACTCGTCGAGGGGCTGGAGAGTGGCAGACATGAGGAGCGCCTGCCCAAACTGCCCGAGGGCCGGCCCGATCTCGGCCGAGGCGTCGAGGCAGGTGAGGTCCCAGCGTCCGGGCGCGGGGCACCAGGAGAGCAGGGGCAGAAGGCGGTTCTCGATCGCGGCGAGGGCGGCCGGGAGACTCCAGAGGAGATCGGCGGCGAAGGGCGGGGCTTCCTCCCAGGGGAGCGGGGTCTCGCTCACGAGCTGAGCGAGACGGCGGACGAGGGAGCGGCCTTCGAGGTCGGTGACGGGTTCGAGGGCGTCGCTCGGGCGGAGGCTGTCGAGGAAGTCGGCGAACTCCTCGGCCGTGCGGACGCACTCACGCGGCCAGTCGAGGCGGGCCAGTTCGCCGGTGAGGACGTGCCAGTCGGCGGCTTGGAAACGGTTCGACCAGGCCCCCGCCACCCGGCTCGCGAGGTTGTGGGCCTCGTCCACGATGAGGAGGGTCTGACGGGGGTCGAAGCCCGCCACGTCGCGAAAGACCCCCGCGCTACCGGGGGAGAAGAGGTAGTTGTAATCGCCGATCCAGAGGTCGCAGAGAGGCAGGAGGGCACGGGCGAGGGCGTGGGGGTCGAGCCCGTGACGTTGCCCGGTCTCGCGCAGGTGAGCGGGCGTCGCGGTGGGGCCGACAAAGAGATCCTCGAGCTGCAGGCCCGCCTCGCGCCAGCGCTGGGCCATCGCACCGCGGTCGAAGAGCCCGGGATCGCTGCCTTCGAGGGCGAGTTCGCTACGGTTACGCATTTGCAAAAAGCGCAAGCCGGGAGTGTCGCCGAGGAGACGGCCGAGCTGGTCCAGGATGGGGCCCTGGCCGGAGGACTTGCCCGTGAGGTAGACGAGGCGGCCGACCCGGCCCTCGCGCAGGGCGTCGAGGCCGTGGGCGAGAGCGAAGGCCGTCTTGCCAAAGCCTGTCGGGGCCTCGAAGAGGACCACCGGCGCCTGGCGACGAGCGGCCGCCAGCTGGGCCGGAACCTCGGCCTGACCCTCGCGCCAAGTGTCGAAAGGAGGCGCCGCGGGCAGCTCCCGGCGCGCGTCGTAGGACTCTCCCCGCAGGCGGAGAAAGTGGCCCAGCGCGTCGACCTGGCGGGAGAGGCGAAAGGCGGCCTCGCCCTCATCGAGGGCGACGAGCTGGGTGTCCCCTTCATCGATGTCGACGAGGAGCAGCTCGCCCTCGACGGCGCGGTCGTTCCACTCCGGGTGGTGACGGGCGAGCTCCACGTAGAGCGAAAGTTGGGCAAAATAGGCGGGGAACCGCGCGCGCAGCTCGCCCGGGTCGGCGGGCAGGGGAAGGCGCACCGTCTTGATCTCGCGCAGGCAATGCACCTCGGCGCGACTCCGCACCTCGTCGATCCGCCCGCGCAGGAGCGCGGTCCACCCTTCGACCGGCCAGCGGGCCTCGAGGGCGACTTCGGCGCGAAGGGCCTCTGCGGGTCGGGCCGACGCCGCGTCGCGCGAGTCGGCCTGGAGTCGCTGATGCCACTCGCGACCCAGGCGGGTGCGCCAGCGGCCGGTCGGGGCCTCTCCGCCGAAGCGTGGAGTGAGAGAAAAGGTGGCCAGTTCGCCAATCCCCAAACGCACCTCCCGCTGCTCGAAGTCGAGTTCCACAGCAGGACGCTCGCACCGGCCCTCGAGCCTTGGCAACTACGGAGCGGCCGGCGTGGCCCCGCCTGAGCGCAGCCAGCGCTCGGGGAAGGCAGGCTCGATGAAGAGCGCGGGCAGGAGGGCGGGCGCGGCCGTGGTGGTCTCGAAGCGGACCCGCCGGAAGCGCTCGTCACCGACATAGAAGTCGAAACCGGTCTCGAGCAAGGCGGTGCCCTCGCGGGCGACCCCGGTGGCGACCGCGAGAACCGGCACCTCCTGCCCGGCAAAGGTCCAGGGCATCTGCACGGCGAGAAGGAGAAAGGACTCGCGATCGAAGACGTAGACTGCGGGGGGCCCTTTGGGCGGTTCGACGCGCACCCAGAGGGCGGCGCGTCCGCGCAGACTGCGTTCCGACAAGAACGTCAACTCCGCCCCGAAGGCTGGACGCAGGGGGGCCACCGGGTCGGCGAGAATCCAGCCTTCCCACCGCAGTCGGGCTGTCTCGGTCGCCCCCAGCGGGGTCGGTCGCCGGGCTTCGGGCGCGACCTCCTGTTGCCAGCCGTCCTCTGAATGGACCCCGGCGGCGCGGTGGTGGGCGCGGCCGAGGAGGGTCCAGGTGCGGTCTACGCGGACACCAACATCCGGCAGGATGCGCCACCGCAGTCCGGTTTCGGTGCGACCTTCCTCCTCTGTCCCGCGCCGGTCGCGGGCAGGCGGGAGGGCCGTGGGGTCCTCGCCCCGCGCCTCGAAGTGAAGCGCCACGATGCGCTCCGCCGCGGTGGGGTTGGCGTCCTCGGCGACGCCCCGCGCGGCCAAGGTTGTCATCACCCATCCACCGACGGCGAGCCCGAGGCCGCCGCGCCACCATCGTCGCCTCATCATGCAGCCCCTATATCGGCTGCCGCGCCCGCGGCTGAAGCCTCGGGTGAGCGCGAAAGACGAGTCCGCGAGCCGGCCTCGCCCTAGAAGGTCACCCGCAGGCCGGCCGCCCCAATGAGGGGTGACTGGAGGGAGAGGTCATACTCGACCGAGCCCACGACGGAGTCCTCGAGGTCCTGCATTTTCACATACATCATGCTTCCGTAGAAGCCGACGCGAGAGGTGAACTGATAGCGCAGGAGCCCCTCGGCGTAGAAGCCGTAGAGGAAGTCGTCCACTTCCGCTTGGCCGCGCGAGGCGATGTTGCTCGGCAGGCCGGGATCGAGCGGGAGGGAATACGTCTGCGAGGTCGTGATGACGCTGCTCAGGTAGCTTCCGATGACCCCGGCACTGAGTTCGAGCTGGAGGTTGTCGAATGCGCGCCAGGACATGGTCGGGCCCAGTCGAAGCATGGCGAGGACGCCGTCGAAGTCGGCGGCCACGGCGACGTCCGTGGTGGACTCGATCGTCTCGCCCGACGCGGTCCGCACGATCACGCGCACTTCCTCGGTATTGTCCCCGATTCCACCGACGATGATCTCGGCACCACCGTCACCGCCTTGGTAGACGCTTTCGACCTGGCCAGAGGCATCGGGCTTGGGGCGCACGAGGAAGGTCTCGAAGCGGAAGGTCTCGAGCTCTTGGAAGAGGGCTCCAGTCGCGTTGCCGGAGTAGGTGAAGTCGAGATTGTTGAAGGCAAGGCCTCCCATCAGGCCGAAACGGATTCGATCGGAGGACTTGCCCCATTGATACTGATAGCCCACTTCCCAGCCGTAGTTGGCCTCGGAATCAGCCGTGGCGGTCGCCCCCATTGATTCCGAACGAAAACGCGAGAGGGTGAACTCGGTCGCGACCGGCTCGTAGGGGTCGCTCGGGTTCGAGAGGCCCCCGCGTTCCTGCACGGCGACTTCGCGCGGCACGCGGTTGGCGTTGGCCCAGAGGAACTGCACATTCGAAGTGCCGGTGGCGCCTTCCTCGACCGCCACATAGCCGTCGTTGTAGCGGTAGATCGTCTGCCCGGTTTCTTCGTCCACGGTGTTGAAGGTCGGGAAGCCGACTTCGCCGAGTCGGCTCAACTCCATGTCCACGCCGAAGAGAATGCGGGTGGAGAAGGTGACGTTGGAACGCTTCTCGTCGGGCTGCTGTCGACGAAAGACGGGCCGCTGGGCAAACGTCTCATGGGCCAAGCCGAGAAGGAGGAGGGACAGAAGGAAGGGGCGGACTCGCAGCATGGCGGAAAAGGTCAGTTGTTGGAGATGCGGTAGAGGCGCAGTTGCACCTCTTGCGGGGCGGGGTAGGTCTTGGGGGGGCCGCTGTCGATCCAGCGGAAGACCGTCCCGGTGCTGTTGATCACGCCGGGCTGGGCCGCACGCCAGGCTCCGTCCGCGTTGAGATACTCGATGACGATGTTGGCCGGCCCGTCGAGTTCGGGATTGAAGGGGTTGGAAATCTCGATGAGGACATCGCCGTCGTCGAGCTGGTGCATGGCGAGAATCTCGCCGTCCAAACCGGAGGGAGTCGGCGGGTTGAAGGCGGTCGGGCTGAGATAGAAGGCAAAGGCTTCGGGACGCAGGATGCGGTCGAGGTCATCGAAGTCAGGCCGGCCCCCGTTGCGGTACTCGATGAGGAAGTCCATCGAGGTGTCGAAGGGGAGATAGCCTGGACCGCTCTGTCCGCCGCCAACCAGGGGATCGGGATTGACGTCGTAGGCCTCCACCGGAGCGAGGATGTAGGGCTCGAAGGCGACGATGTCGGCATTGCTCTCATCAAAGACAAGAGGGTCGGTCGGCTCGGTTCCTTCGACGAGGGTGACCGTTTGCCGGCCGGTGGGATAACGCAGGGTGAAAGGCGGCGAGACAAGGCGGCTGTAAGGCGTGATCCCATTGGGGTTGTGTGGAGTCGTCTGATCGCCAGAGATCCGCACATCCTCGAGCACATCGCCGCCCGTGGCGTCCTCGGGGTCGAAGAGGTAGGGGCGCGCCACGAGCTTGAAGCTGCGATAGCCGGCGAGCAGGGTGTCCTCCTCCGAGACGGCCCCGTCGACCGGTTGATTGAGGGCTTCAAGGCGCTCGACGAGAGCCGCGGGGGCCGTCATGTCGAGCCGGACCTCATGCAGGTTGGTATGGGGGTTGCGCGGCGGGGCGCCGTCCACCCAGTTGCTCCGATCGACTTCGAAGGAAGGATAATAAGCGGAGAGATCGAGGTCGGGCAGTTCGCGAACGGTAATGGTGAAGCGCGAGGCCTCAGAGTTGATCTGCGCGCCACTGTCCTCGGTCGTAATGGCGGTGATCTCGAGGGTGATGGTCTCGTCGCGCTCGACGCCCTCGTAGCCCTCGAGGGTGCCTGCGCGATACGCCTCGAGAGCGTCGATGGGCAGCGGGTCCCCCCGGTCATCGTTGAGGCGAAGGGTCACGGAAGTAGCGAAGCCGGATGAGTTGGTCGTGGAGATCCCGCGCTCGAAGGTCTCCTCGGTCGCAAAGACATTCACCCCGTCGATGAAGAAATCCCAGTCCTGTTCACTGAGGGGAAGATCGGGATCGGGAAGGCTGGCGGTGGTGGCCTCGCCCCCCACGATCTTCATCTCGAAACGCACGTTTTCGGCCGGCGCGCCGGTGAGAAAGATCGGCACCGAAACGGACACGTCGGACTCGGCCACGACCAGTTCGGTCGCCGGCAGGTAAAACGGGTCGGCGGCCACATCGCCATCCTCTTCGATCGCTGGGTTGCGCTGGCCGAAGGCAAGGGACATCGGATCGTCGTCGAGAATGGTGAGCTGGTAGCTCGCGAGGCGGCCTTCGGCGAGATCACCCTCCGTCAACGGGACGTCGATGCGTTGCAGATCAGAGCCTTCGCCGACCTCGTAATAGGGCTGGCCGAGTTCGATGACGATCTCGCGGTCACCGTCCTGCTCCGCATTGGCGCGGGTGATGAGGTTGATCGCGCTTCCAATCGTGTCCGGGCGGATCGTCACGGAGACCTCGCCGGTCTCTTCGTCGATGTTCGCATCGGGCATCGTGTAGTCGAAATCCTCGCTCTCGTCGGCGGCGAACACCGCGTCACCGCCCAAGGTCAGGGGAATCGTGATCGCTCGCTCAATGCTGCTGTCGATGCGGAAGAAAAGCGTCACCGAGCGTCCCTCGAGGATGGGGCGACCCTCCCAGAGAGACTCATC
>JBKHAU010000093.1:0-8227 GCA_046542725.1 Opitutales bacterium | reverse complement strand
GACGACGGCATCGGCCCGGCCCATCAGCCGCTGGAGGCTCCGATCCGTCTCGAGGTATTCGAGCAGACCCGGGTTGAAATGGCTGTAACGTACGCGCACGAGAGCGATCTCGGCCGCCACCAGAAGGGCGTTGAGAAACAGAATCCCGGCGATGCCGAAACACCCCAAGCCGTATTCAGCAAGAAATTCCTTCACCCAGTCAGTGCCGTGTGTTTCAGGATCTCTCGGTGTTCAGGATTTCCGCCAGCGCCTGCAGGCAACGCGTATTCTGCGCAGGCGTGCCCACCGAGATCCTCAGGTGGTGCGGCAGGCCGTAGCCTGCGAGGGGACGAACGATGATGCCTCGACGTTGCAACGCACCCCAGACGGTGGGCGCATCGGGCATCCGCACAAGCACAAAATTGGCCCGCGAAGGCACCGGCTCGAGCCCGAGTTGGCGCAGTCCACGGTCGAGTTGGGCGAGACCCGTACGGTTGGTCTCGCGGCTGCGGCTGACCCAGCTCTCGTCCCCGAGCGCAGCGAGGGCGCTCGCCTGGGCCACGTTGCTCGTGTTGAAGGGCGGTCTCACCTGGTTGAGCAGATCGATGAGTTCGCGCTCGCCGTAACCGTAACCCAACCGCAGGCCGGCGAGCCCGTAAATCTTCGAAAACGTCCGTGTCGCCACGATCTTCTTCCCCGCACGCATGAAGCGACGCAGATCCACCGGCTCCGTCTCGTATTCCGCGTAGGCCTCGTCGTAGCAAAAGATAACCTCTTCGGGCAGGCTTTCGACAAACGCCTCGACCTCGGCCGCGGGCAGACCGGTGCCGGTGGGATTGTTCGGATTCGGCAAGAAAACGAGGCCCGTGCGCTCGGTGATGGCCGTGCGCATCGCCGCGAGATCGTGGCGAAAGTCGGGCATCGGCACCATCACCGGCGTGCCCCCGTGCAGGAGGGTCGCGATGCGATAGCTGATAAAGGCGTATTCACCCATCACGACCTCCACTCCCGGCCGCACGAAGAGCTCCCCGAGGCGGTAGAAAATGTCGTTGGAGCCGGCCCCGAGGACGAGTGCGGCGGGCTCCATCGCAAGCCGCTCCGCGAGGGCGTGGGTGAGGCTGTGAGCCGCGTTGTCGGGATACAACCAGCAATCGCGCAGCGCCCGCTCCCCCGCCTCGATGGCCGCCGGGGGCACCCCGAGCGGATTTTCGTTGGAAGCGAGCTTGATGACCTCGGCGGGATCGAGCCCCATTTCGCGCGCGACGAGTTCGATCGGTCGCCCTGGCTGGTAGACGGGAAGCTGCGAGATCTGAGGATTGAGAAGGGAGGCGTATTTCATCGTGCCAAGCGCCATTCGACGCGCTCTGTCCGCGGCCCGCAAATCGAAACCTTGCTTTCCCGGGCGCGTCCCACGCAACGTCCCATCATGTCCGCGATCGCCCTGCGCGTCCTGCCTCCGGCCGTCGATACCGCACCCGACAACATGGCCCGCGATGCCGCCCTCCTCGCGTGGGCCGGCGCGGCAGACTGTGCCGCGCTGCGGGTCTATGGCTGGAGCGAGCCCGCGATGACCTTTGGCTACAGCCAACGGTGGAGCGAGGTGCAAGCCCAGGCCCCCACCCCCGCCGCCTCCCTCCGCCTGGTGCGCCGCGAGACGGGCGGCGGCCTCGTGGACCACCGCGAGGACCTGACCTACGCCTGTGCGCTGCCTCCCGTCCATCCGGCCGCGCGGGAGGCCCCACGCACCCTCTACTGTCGCCTGCACGAGGCGCTTGCCGACGCCCTCCGGGGCCTCGGTGTGCCCTGCGAGCTGGCACCCTGTCCGGTTCGCGGGGCGCTCTCTCCCGTGGCGCAAGGCCCGGCGGTGTGCTTTGCCAGGGCTGAACCTTCAGACGTCATCGCTCCATCCGGCGCCAAACTGGCCGGCGCGGCCCTCCGCCGCAACGCCACGGGCCTCCTCGTCCAGGGCAGCCTCGATCGGCGCCGACTGCCCGCCAGGCTCTCCTGCGAGGCCCTGCTCGAGGCCTTTGGGGAAGCGTTCGCAAGACACTTTTCCCTCGCCCGGCCGGATCTCGCGAGAGAGGACGAGGTCCTTCCGCACCCCGCCGCGGTGGCCCGCTTTGCCAGTCGCGCCTGGAACGAGCGCCGCTGAACGAGGCACTGCTTGCCCCCTCGCCCCCCACCCGCACGATCCTTCGCGTGCGCATCTTTTTTCGTGAAGCCGGCGTGGACTATCGGCGCTATGCGTTCCCCTACCAAGTGCTCGCGGAGGTCTCGCCGGGGGAGGATCTGGCGGCGGCGTATGCCAGCGGCTTTCTTCCCGCCTCGCACGATCCTGCCGAACGACGTCTTCTTTTTTACCTCGCGCGCAGTCTCAGGCTCGATCTTTCGCGCCTCGTCCTGGCGAAGAAGCGGCGCTACCTCCAGCGCCGCGGGGCGGAGGCCGGGCTGCGTCTTTCCCTCGAAACCAAGGTGGCTTTTCTCGACCGCGCTCGCGCGAACTGGCGAGAAACCGTCCTGGCCTGGGTGGAAGCGCGCGCGCAACCCAGTTTCCTCTCCCCCGCGCGCCTCGCCTTCCTTCTCGACCGGCCCTTTCTTCGCGAAGTCGGCGTCGTCAGGGCGGGCGATCAGTGGGTCGGGCTCGTCCTCCTCCCCGCCGGCCCCGGGTGGGCCCACTACTGGTTCGCCTTTTACGACCCGGCCTGGCAACCCGAGCGCTCCCTCGGCAAATGGATCCTCGGCGAGACCGCCCGGCAGCTCGCCGACGGCGGCGCCCAGCACCTCTATGTGGGCACTTGCTACGGGGCGCGCGCCCACTACAAGTTCCAGGGGTTCGAGGACGGCGCGGAGTTTTTCGACGGCGAACAGTGGTCGGCCGATCGCGCCGCACTCACACAGCGCCTCGCCGGCGATCTCTCTTAGGGTAAGCCGGGCAGGCGTCGCCTTTCAAGCTTCGGGCCCGGCAGCCGTGTTCCAAGCTGCCACTACGGCGTGGTCGGAAAAGGGGCGCTTCGTCGTCCCCACGATCTGATAGTCTTCGTGCCCCTTGCCCGCAATGACGACGCAATCGCCCTCTCCACTGGCCTCGAGGGCGGCGGCGATGGCGAGGGCACGGTCAGGCTCGTAGTGAGCCTTTTGCGGTGTGTGCAGACCGCCGCGAATGTCTTCGAGGATGGTGCGGGGGTCTTCCGTGCGCGGGTTATCCGAAGTGATCCAGATGGCATCCGCCAGCTCCTCCGCGATTCCCCCCATGAGCGGACGCTTGCCCCGGTCGCGATCGCCCCCGCAGCCGAAGACGACGATGAGGCGCCGCGCGGCGAGCGGCCGGCAGTTGAGAAGGACGCTGCGCAGGCCGTCGGGATTGTGCGCATAATCGATCACCGCGAGGGCGCCACTGCGCAGGGCAATGCGCTCCATCCGACCGCTCACCGGGCGTGCCGTGGCGAGGGCTTCGAGGACGCCTGCGGGGGGATGCCCCAGCCCCCAGAGCACCGCCGCCGCCGCAAGAAGGTTCTCGAGCTGGAAGCGCCCGAGCAGTTCGGTCGCCCCATCGTAGCGCATCCCACCCATCTCCACCGCGAAGCGCGTGCCGCGGGCATCATGGGCGGTCTGGAGAAGCCGTAGGTCCGCCACCGGTCCGCTCCCGTAGGTCAGGACCCGTCCACGCGCGGCGGCCGCGAACTCGGCCGCGACCGGGTCGTCGCTGTTGAGGACGGCCAGCGCCTCCGGAGCGAGTGTCTCGAACAGACGCCGCTTCGCCGCCCGGTAGGCCTCGAGCGAGCCATGAAAGTCGAGATGATCACGCGCCAGGTTGGTGAGGACGGTGGCCGCCCACGGCACCTCCGCCACCCGGCCAAGGCTGAGGGCGTGGGAGGAGACCTCCGCCGCCACCGCCTGGCCTCCCGCCCTCACCACCCGGGCGAGCTTGCGATGGAGGTCGATCGCGAGGTCGGTGGTGTATTCGCCCGCTTCCACCTGTCCATCGGGAAGGTGGAGGCCGAGAGTGCCGAGGGCCGCCGCCGGCACGCCCAGCCGTGTCCACCCGTGCCGCACGAGATGAGCCGTTGTCGTCTTGCCGTTCGTGCCGGTGATGCCCACGAGGGTGAGCCGCGCAGTCGCCGCTCCTGCGAAGTGCCGCGCAAGGCGCGCGCAGGCCACGGCCGCGTCCGGCACGACGAGTTGGGGTCCGTTCCAGCGCGCCAGGCGCTGCGCCGTCACGAGGAGGGCCGGTCGCCTCGTTTTCGCCTCAAGGACCTCAGCGATCGCCTCCGCCGTCCACCACTGCTGGTAGGTGTGAAACTCGGGAAAAAGGCAAAACACCTTGTCCGTAAGGTCCGCGCAAGGCCGGCATTCGACACCATGCACTCGGTTTCCCGGGGCCACCTCTTTCGGCAAAGGGCATTCCAGCCATCGCTCCACATCCCGCATCGTCCACTGCACGAGTCCCAATGCGTCGGTCCGCTTCCCGCAAGGCAAAGCAAAAGGCACCACCGCGGACCACAATCACGACATCTCGCGGATGCGCCCTGCCAAGCGCACCAAACAAAAAGAAGGAGGCCGAGAACCTCCTTCCTTTTCAAACCCATCACGATGGATCATCGAAACGCGCACCTCGCTCTCACGAAACGGCGTTTGCACTCATCTAACAGACCATAGCGGGAACCCAAAGCCAGACAAACCGGGTCTCTTACCGCTCTCCCGGGATACCGTTTGACGGTACCGGGTCAATCTTTGAATTAGGCTCATCCCCATATGGCCATCCGCTAAAACTACGTAGAGCACAGAGGCGCACGCCGCGATCGCGCCGAGCGGGGGCACGGTGATGGCTTTATTTGCTCCCTAATGGTCTTGACCATAGCCAAGCCGCGCACTAACGGTCCGATCCACTTCTTTTTATTCTCTCTTCACCTTCTCCTCCCTTGCGCTGTCATGAAAACACGTCTTCTCGCATTCGTCTTGGTTCTCAGCTCCACCGTGGCGCTCACCGGGCAAGTCACCTTCATTCTCGAAACTTTCGGCGACCCCGTCTCGACGACGGGGATTTCGGACTACGCGGACTTCGACACCGCCTTGCTTTTTACGGGTTCGGTCGATGTGCGCGCGAGTCGCCCCTCGGCGGATTATCCCGGAGCCTCGGGAGGGGGGAATGTGTTTTTCGGAGACTTCAACGATACCCTGCAGATCTCCGGCATCGATACCGCCAACCACGCGGAGATTGGGCTCTCCTTCGGCGCCTATGAGGGTATCGGCGGACAGGACGGGGTCGATGCGGGTGTGCTGCGAGTGGATGTGTCGGTCGACGGAGTGAACTGGTCTCCGGTGACCTACACTGGGCCGGGTGCGAACGGGTGGGGAGTGGCCGCCTCCGCGCTGGGCGCGATCCCCGAGGCAGATGCGCTCGCCCTGCGCTTCACCAGCCTCGATCTCGACGGCAAGGAGATCCGGTTGGACGACATTGCCCTCTTCGGCACCTTGAAGGACGGTCCCATCGGGGTCATCCCCGAGTCTTCCGCGCTCGGTCTGCTCGCCGGTCTGCTCGCGCTCGTGGGCGTAGCCCGCCGTCGCTCCTAGGTCTCGGCCGGCCCCCTTACCGTCTCTTCCCAGGGAACGCCGACCGCCGCGGGCGGGCGGCGTTTTTCTAGCGAGGGTCTGGGTCTGGCAAAGGCGAGAACGACGACAAGGAGGTATCCGCGACAACTTGCGCCGAGGTGCAGGCTGTCCGGCGTCTTGGCCGACGAGGGTCCAGCTTTCCCTTGCCTTCGGCGCGGCCAGGCGCTCCCTAGAGGGGCATGGAACAACGTCGCCTCGGTCGCTCCGGTATCTTCGTCCCCGACCTGTGCATGGGCACGATGACCTTCGGCTCGCAAAACACCGAAGAAGAAGCCTTCGCCATCATGGACCGCGCCTTTGACGCCGGTATTTATTTTTTCGATACAGCGGAAATCTATCCGGTCCCGCCGGAGAAGAAGTGGGTGCATCGCTGCGAAGAAATCGTCGGGCGCTGGCTGCAGACCAAGCCGCGGCACAGCGTGATCCTCGCGACCAAGGTGGTGGGACCGGGCCACGGCTGGTTCGTCCCACCGGTGCGGGAAGGGCGCACGGCGCTCGACCGCTTTCACCTCCGCACCGCGATCGAGGGCAGCCTGCGGCGCCTCCAAACCGACTACATCGACCTCTACCAGACTCACTGGCCGGACCATGACTTTGGCTACGAGGAAACCCTCGAAACCCTCACCGAGCTCCAGCAGGAAGGCCTCGTGCGGGTGATCGGCTCGAGCAACGAGACCGCCTGGGGCACGATGAAGGCCGAAGCCACGGCCGCGGCCGGCGGCACCGCGCGCTACGACACGATCCAGAACAATTTTTCGATCCTCAACCGACGCTTCGAGGATGCGCTCGCCGACATCTGCCGGCGGGAACAGATCAGTCTCCTGCCCTACTCCCCGCTCGGCGGTGGGGTGTGCTCGGGCAAGTATAACGGCGGCGCGCGCCCAGAAGGGGCCCGCTTCTCGAACTATCTCGACGGCGGTGCGGAACGACAGCGCACGATGGCCCGACGCTTTGTCAATGACCGCTCGCTCGCCACCGTCGAAGCGCTCAAGCCGCTCGCCGAAGGGCTCGGGGTCTCGCTCTGCGCATTTTGCCTGGCTTGGAGCAAACAGCACGACTTTGTCGCCTCGACGATCTTCGGGGCCACCTCGCTCGCCCAGCTCGAGGACAACCTCGGGGCGGCCGATCTCGTCATCCCCGATGAGGTAATGACACAGGTCGACGCAATATCGCGCGAGTTCACTTATCCCCTGGGCTGAGCGCGGCCACCGTCCGACCCACTGAGCGATTTGCCCGCCGCGCGGATGGCACTTAAGCTCTCGCATGGCGAACAACGAAGTGGCAATGGCGCGCGAGCGGATGGTTCGCGAACAGATCGAACGGCGTGGCGTGCGGGATGCGCGCGTCCTCGACGCCCTCCGGGCGGTCGACCGGGCGGTGTTCGTCCCTTCTTCGCAGCAGGCTCAGGCATATGCCGACCACCCGCTGCCCCTCGAAAGCGGGCAGACCATTTCCCAACCCTATATGGTCGCCGCGATGACCGAGGCGCTCGAACTCACCGCCGCCAGCCGGGTTCTCGAGATCGGGACCGGATCGGGTTACCAGTGCGCCATTCTCGCTGAACTGGCGGCCGAGGTCTACAGTGTGGAACGCGTCGCCGCCCTGCACGCGACCGCCGCCCCCCTCCTCGCCCGCTACGACAACGTGCATCTGCGCGTGGGCGACGGGTTCGAAGGGTGGCCCGAGGCGGCACCTTTCGACGCCATCATCGTGACCTGTGCGAGCCGTGAAGCTGCCCCCGCTTGGCTTGACCAACTCGCCCCCGGCGGGCGTCTCGTCGCCCCCCTGGGCCCGAGCGAGGCCCAGCAACTCACCCGCCTGCGCCGCGGCGCGGAGGACGTCGAGACCGAGCCACTGATGGCCGTGCGCTTCGTTCCCTTGCGGTAGCGGGCCGGCTTCGCCAGCTCGTGGACCTGTTTGCGCCCGTGCTGTTGTGGCGCATCCTGTAGCGGTGAATTACCTTGAAGACACTTTCGCCGACGTTCTGAGCAAGGCCCAGCGCGGCCTCGGCCTCACCACCTCCACACTTGCCGAAGATTCCGGGCTCGATCCTCAAGCGGTCCGGGCCCTGCGCTCGGGCGAGGAAACAACACAGGGTTTGCAGCCGCTCGCCGAGCGACTCGGCCTCCGCCCCGAGGGACTGCGCCTTCTGGCCGATGAGCGCTATGCACCCCCCGTCCCGGATGTGCCAGGATTTCACATCATTGAGTCGCCCGCGCCCATGGCCGGCTACGAAGAGATGCGGGTCAACGCCTACCTCCTGCACCATCCCGAGAGTGAGCAGGCGATTCTCTTCGACACCGGGACGCGCACCGAGCGCCTCGAGGAAGCCTTCGCGCGCACCGGCCGTCAGCTCACCGCCCTCTTTGTCACGCACACCCACTGGGATCACGTCGAAGTCCTCGACGCGCTCTCCGAGGCTCATCCGGAGATGGCCGCGTATGGCCCAGGGGAGGGAGACCGCAGCCTCTTCGAGCCGCTCGAGCCGGGTAGCCAGTTGACGCTCGGGGGCCTCGAGATCGAAGCGCGGGCGACCCCCGGTCATGCTCCGGCCGCCTTCAGCTACGTCGTGCGCGGGCTTGCCGTGCCGGTGGCGGTGGTGGGAGATGCGCTCTTTGCCGGCTCCGTCGGAGGGATC